>NZ_CDROCK010000013.1:0-130039 GCF_977020205.1 Pseudomonas sp. AIG
CGGCGCCGTTCGACAGGGTCACGGTGACTGGCGAGCCAGCCGCGTTGGTCAGCGTTGCGGTGTAGATGATCGAGCCACCTTCAGCAACCGAACCCGTCGCGCTGAGCGACAAGTGGGTGGTGTCGACGGTATCGGTGACCGTGGTCGAAACCGGGGTCTTGTCGGCAACGAGGTTCTCGTAGTTGCCGCCGGTCACGCCGGTGATCGAGTTGGTCAGTGGCGCCTGACCGGTCAGCACATCGTTCGGTGCGGTGGTGGTCACGGTGCCGGTGGTTTTGCCGACTTCGATGGTGATGTTCTGGCCGTTGGCCAACGTCACGACGACAGGCGAACCGGTGACTGGCGCGCCGACGGTGGCGGTGTAGGTGACAGTGCCGCCCTCAGCCGCGGTCTCGGTGGCGGTCAGTTTGACCGTCGAAGTATCGATGGTGTCAGTGACGTCGGTCACGGCTGGAACGGTGCTTGGCACCAGGTTCTCGAAGTTGCCGCCCGTGGCGTCCCTGATGGTCACTTCGACTTTGCCGGCGTCTTTGTAGACGTCATCGGCTGGGGCCGCAACGGTCACGGTGCCAGTGGTCTTGCCCGCTTCGATGGTGATGACCGAACCGTTCGAAAGGGTCACGGTCACCGGGGTGCCAGCCGGGTTGGTCAAGGTCGCGGTGTAAACGATCGAACCACCTTCAGCCACGGTGCCAGTGGCGCTGAGCGTCAGGTCGGTGGTGTCAATGGTGTCAGTCACGGTGGTGCTGACCGGGGTTTTGTCGGCCACGAGGTTTTCGTAGTTGCCGCCTGTTACGCCGGTGATCGAGTTGGTCAGCGGTGCATGGTCGTTCAACGCGTCGTTTGGCGCGGTGGTGGTCACGGTGCCGGTGGTTTTGCCCACTTCAATGGTGATGTTCTGGCCGTTGGCCAGGGTCACCACGACAGGCGAACCGGTGACCGGCGCACCCACGGTAGCGGTGTAGGTCACAGTGCCGCCTTCAGCCGCCGTCTCGGTGGCGGTCAGTTTGACCGTCGAGGTATCGATGGTGTCAGTGACGTCGGTGACGGCTGGAACGGTGCTTGGCACCAGGTTCTCGAAGTTGCCGCCCGTGGCGTCCTTGATGGTCACTTCGACTTTGCCCGCGTCTTTATAGACGTCATCGGCAGGTGCAGCGACGGTCACAGTACCGGTGGTTTTGCCGGCCTCGATGGTGATCACCGAGCCGTTCGACAGGGTCACGGTGACAGGCGAGCCTGCGGCGTTGGTCAGGGTCGCGGTATAAGTGATCTGGCCGCCTTCGGCCACTGTGCCGGTTGCGCTCAGCGTCAGGTCGGTGGTGTCAGTGGTGTCAGTAACAGTGGTGCTGACCGGGGTCTTGTCGGCGACGAGGTCTTCGTAATTGCCGCCGCTCACGCCCGTGATCGCGTTGGTGATCGGTGCATGGCCGGTCAACGCGTCATTCGGTGCAGTAGTGGTCACGGTGCCGGTGGTTTTGCCGACTTCAATCGTGATGTTCTGACCATTGGCCAGGGTCACGACCACAGGCGAACCGGTCACCGGAGCGCCAACAGTGGCGGTGTAAGTGACGGTGCCACCTTCAGCCGCCGACTCGGTGGCGGTCAGTTTGACCGTGGTAGTGTCGACGGTATCGGTTACGTCGGTGACGGCCGGAACGGTGCTCGGCACCAGATTCTCGAAGTTGCCGCCCGTGGCGTCCTTGATCGTGACTTCGACTTTGCCGGCGTCTTTGTAGACGTCATCGGCGGGTGCGGCGACGGTCACGGTGCCGGTGGTTTTACCGGCGTCAATGGTGATTACCGAGCCGTTGCTCAAGGTCACAGTGACGGGCGAACCGGCTGCATTGGTCAGCGTGGCGGTGTAAACAATCGAACCACCCTCAGCCACAGAGCCGGTGGCGCTCAGGGACAGGTTGGTGGTATCGGCAACATCGGTAACGCTGGTCGAAACCGGGGTCTTGTCGGCCACCAGATCTTCGTAATTACCGCCCGAAACGCCAGTGATCGAGTTGGTCAGCGGCGCATTGCCGGTCAACGCGTCATTCGGTGCAGTGGTGGTCACAGTGCCCGTGGTTTTGCCGACTTCGATGGTGATGCTCTGGCCGTTGGCCAAGGTCACGACAACAGGCGAACCGGTCACCGGCGCGCCAACGGTAGCGGTGTAAGTGACGGTGCCACCTTCAGCGACGGAGGTGTCGGCCGTCAATTTAACGGTCGAGGTGTCGATGGTGTCGGTGACTTCGGTCACGGCTGGAACGGTGCTCGGCACCAGGTTCTCGAAGTTGCCGCCGGAAGCGTCCTTGATGGTCACTTCAACCTTGCCGGCGTCTTTATAGACGTCATCGGCAGGCGCCGGAACGGTCACGGAGCCGGTGGTTTTGCCGGCGTCGATGGTGATCACCGAGCCGTTGCTCAGGGTCACGGTCACCGGTGTCCCGGCAGGATTGGTCAAGGTTGCTGTGTAAACGATCGAACCACCTTCGGCCACGGTCCCGGTCGCTGTCAGCGACAGGTTGGTGTCGTCGATCGAATCGGTAATGGTGGTGGTCGCTGGCGTGGTGTTCGGCACCAGGTTTTCAAAGTTACCGCCGCTAGTGCCGGTGATGGTGGTGCTGACGGTGCTGCCATTGTTGTAAACGTCATTGGCCGCCGTCGGTACGTTGACGGAGCCGGTGGTCTTGCCGGCTTCAATGGTGATGGTCGAGCCGTTCGACAGGGTGATCGTCACCGGGGTTTGCGCGGCATTGGTCAGCGTCGCGGTGTAAGTGATCTGGCCGCCTTCGACGACCGTACCGGTGGCGGTGAGGCTGACGCTGGTGGTGTCGATCGAATCGGTCACCGTGGTAGTGGCTGGCGTGGTGTTCGGCACCAGGCTTTCGAAGTTGCCACCGGTCGCGCCGGTAATGGTGGTGCTGACGGTGCCGCCATTGTTGTAAACGTCATTGGCCGCCGTCGGCACGTTGACGGTGCCGGTGGTCTGGCCGGCTTCAATGGTGATGGTCGAACCGTTCGACAGGGTGACGGTGACCGGGGTTTGCGCCGGATTGGTCAGGGTCGCGGTGTAGGTGATCTGGCCACCTTCGACCACTGTACCGGTGGCGGTCAGGGTCAGATTAGTGGTGTCGATCGAATCAGTGATGGTGGTCACCGCCGGCGTCGGGTTCGGCACCAGGTTTTCGAAGTTGCCGCCGTTGGCACCGGTGATGGTGGTGGTGACGGTACTGCCGTTGTTATAGACGTCGTTGGCCGGGGTCGGCACGTTGACGGTGCCGGTGGTCTGGCCGGCGCCGATGGTGATGGTCGAGCCGTTCGACAGGGTGACGGTCACCGGGGTTTGCGCCGGGTTGGTCAGGGTTGCGGTGTAAGTGATCTGCCCGCCTTCGGTGACGCTCGGCCCCGCCGTCAGGGTGACGGTGGTGGTGTCGATGGTGTCGGTGACCTGCGTGGTGGCCGGGGTGGTTGGCGGCGTCACGGTGATGCCGTTGCCGCCGGTGGTGCCGGTGACGGTCACATCGATCTGGCTCGGGTCGTTATAAACCGTGTCGTTCGGCGCCAGCGGCACATTGACGGTGCCGGTGGTGGAACCGGCAGGAATCACAATCACCGCGCCGTTGGACAGGGTGATGGTCAGGTCGGTCAATGGCGCCTGGGTCAGGGTCGCGGTGTAGACCAGCACGCCGCCGGCTTCGGTGATGGACGGCGTAGCGCTAAGGCTCAGGGTCGACTCACGCAGAGCGTTAGTGGTGGTATCGGTGGTCTGGCCGCCGGTGATGTTTTGCCCGGCCTGACCGGCAGCATTGATGCCTGCAGTCGGGAAACCAATGGTCGGGTCAACGCGGCCAGCGGTGGCGTCGAGCATCACGAAACTGTGACCGCCACCGGCGGCACCGCCAGTGCCTGCGGCGCTCGGGCCTGCAGCAGTGGCGTCAAGCGCGGTAGTCGGGTCGACACCGGCGGCGATGGCTTGCTGCAGTTCTGCTACCGACGGCGCAGCCTGCGCGGTGGCCTCAGCCAAGTCAGTGCTGGAGTCGGGCGCGGTGGCGCTCCACTGGGTTTCGCGACCCAGATCCAGGGTGCGGCCATCAGCCAATTCAAGCGACACGGCGCCAGACAGACCGGTGTCGATCTGGTCGCCGACAAACAGGCGATCGCCTTCAACGAGTACCCGACGGACGCCCTCTGGGGACACCACGAATACCTGACCGACAATGCTTTTGACGATGGCAACAACACTGCTCATTGAAGACTCTCCGGGGTGTCACGTTCAGTTGACTTCCATGGACCTGATGGCATGGGCGCCGATTCAGTCTGGACGTACTTTAAAAATTTGCGAAACAAGTTTGACGCGTCTTTTCGTCAATAATTTGGCTAGATTCTTTCGCTATTAACTTTATGCCAAACTATTGACCTTCTGGGTGCCATCCTAAACAATCGCCCCACTAATGTCACATTGATATTTCCGCGGCGACCTGTCCTTCAGCGTGTGATCCAGTTCCTGTTTTGAACTTTCCGACATACGGTCAATCTGGTTGCCATCATCCGACGCAGCGCCACGTTTTGCTGTGATTCAAGACAAGAAGTTCTGGGAAATTCCTATCATGCGTTCGCCCCTGCTTTTCGCCGTACCCTTCGCCCTCGCCGCCTCTTTTGTACAAGCACAATCCTTACCAGAAGCCATGCAGCAGGCACTGGATGTCCATCCGGAAATCCAGGCAGGGGTCAACAGTCGTTTGGCGGCGGATTATCAATTAAGAGCGGCAAAAGGTGGATACCTGCCGAAGGTCGATCTGCTCGGCGGTTATGGCCGTGAGGGCACCGACAGCGTCACCACCCGCGCCAATTCCGGTAACCACTACGAAACCCTGAACCGTAGCGAGTCAAGTTTACGTCTCTCGCAAATGGTCTTCGACGGTTTTGCGACGTCCAGCGAAGTCGGGCGTCAACAAGCCACCGTCAACTCGCGCGCTTACTCCTTGCTGGGCACTTCCGAGCGCACCGCGCTGACTGTCGCCCAGGTCTATCTGGACGTGCTGACCCGCCGCGAATTTGTGCGTCTGGCCGAAGAAAACCTCAAGAGCCACCAGCGCATCTACGACCAGATCCAGTTGCGCACCCAACGCGGCGTTGGCAGCGGTGCCGACCTCGATCAGGCTGAAGCGCGGATGGCCCAGGCGCGCAACAACCTGATCACCGAGCAGACCAACCTCGCTGACTCGGAAACCAACTTCCTCAGCGCCGTTGGCCAGATGCCCGATCAACTCGAGCGTCCGGCGCCGTTCATGGCGATGATGCCGGCCAACCTCAATGAAGCGCGCCAGCAGATGCTGGAAAACAGTCCGATCCTGCGTTCGGCCGAGTCCGACATCGCCGCCGCCGAGAAGCAATACGAAACCGCCAAATCGACCTTCTACCCACGTTTCGACGCCGAACTGGGCCGTACCGCCGACAACGATCTCGACGGCCAGAATGGCCACAACAACGAATGGCAGGCGATGTTGCGCATGCGCTTCAACCTCTATTCCGGTGGCAGCAACAAAGCTGATCTGGAATCCAAGTCGTACCTGTCGAACCAGGCGTTGGACATCCGCAACAACGCTTTGCGTCAGTTGAACGAAGAGCTCGGCCTGGCCTGGAACGCCTTGAACAACGCCAACGCGCAGGTGCCGATCGCGCAGCAATACGTCGATCACAGCACCTCGGTGCGCACCGCCTACCAGCGTCAGTTCAGCCTCGGCGAACGCACCCTGCTCGATTTGCTCGACAGCGAAAACGAGTTGTTCACCGCTTCGCGGCGTCTGGCGGAAATCAAAAACATTCAGTTATTTACTCAGTACCGAATCAAGGCGACCATGGGCGAGTTGCTCAGAAGCCAGGGAGTGGTCGCACCGTTGGCATCCGTTGTGCAAAACGACGTCAAGCCCAAGGTCCAGCTGCCTGGGATGAATTGAGTTATCCCTTTTCAACTGTCAAAGAGTGTCGAGCGTGGAATCAGAAGTCAGTCGAGTTCAACTCAGTCATGATCCACGCGCGTTGCACGACGATCCGTTACTGGACGGCCTGCTCGCCCTTTGCATGCTGCATCAGAAACCCGCCAGCGCGGCGATGCTGACCACCGGCCTGCCGCTGCCCAAACAACGCCTGAGTGTCGAGTTGCTGCCCCGCGCGGCGGCTCGCGCCGGCCTGCAAGGTCGGGTGCTACAGCGCAAGCTGGAAGAGATTCCGGCGATCGCCATGCCGGCGTTGCTGCTGCTCAAGGATGGCCGCAGCGCCGTCCTGCTCGGCTGGCAGGGTGACAACGAAGCGCGGGTGCTGCTCAGTGAAACCGACGGTGGCGAGTCCGTCGTCAGTCGCGAACTGCTCGCCGACGACTACACCGGCAAAGTCTTCTTCGCCCAGCCGCAGCACAAATTCGACGTCAACCACGGCACGCTGATTCCGCGTGCACGCTCGTGGTTCCGCGACACCCTCAAGCGTTCGCGCTGGCTGTATGCCGATGCGATCGCCGCGAGTTTCCTGATCAACATCATCGCCATGGCCGCGCCGCTGTTCGTGATGAACGTCTACGACCGCGTGGTGCCGAACCAGGCCGAAGCGACCCTGTGGGTGCTGGCGCTGGGCATCACCGGCGCCTACCTCTTTGACCTGATCCTCAAGAGCCTGCGCAGCCTGTGCCTGGATCTGGCCGGGAAGAAAACCGACCTGATCATCTCCGCCACACTGTTCGAACGCATCGTCGGCATGTCGATGAAATACCGCCCGGCGCGGGTCGGCAGCTTTGCGCAGAACATCCACGAGTTTCAGAGCCTGCGCGACTTCCTCGCCTCGCTGACCCTGACCAGCCTGATCGACCTGCCGTTCACCATTCTGATCTTCATCGTCATCGCCATTCTCGGCGGGCATCTGGTGTGGATTCCGGTGCTGGCCTTCCCGATTGCCCTGCTGATCGGCTATGCGCTGCAGAAGCCTTTGGTGGCCACCATGGAACGCACCATGGCCCTTGGTGCCGAGCGCCAGTCGAGCCTGATCGAAACCCTCGCCGGCCTCGACGCGGTCAAGGTCAACAATGCCGAAAGCGAACGCCAGTATCAGTGGGAACAGACCATCGGCACCCTCAGCCGCCTCGAACTGCGGGTGAAAATGCTCTCCGGTCTGGCGATGAACATCACCTTGCTGATCCAGCAACTGGCCGGGGTGATCATGATCGTCTTCGGCGTCTACCAGATCATTGCCGGCAACCTGAGCATGGGCGGTCTGATTGCCTGCTACATGCTTAGCGGCCGCGCCCTCAGTCCGCTGGCGTCGCTGTCGGGTCTGCTGACCCGTTACCAGCAAGCGCGGGTGACCATGACCTCGGTCGACCAGATGATGGAGCTGCCGCAAGAGCGCAATTTCGAAGAGCGCCCGCTGAGCCGCAAGGTTTTGCAGGGTGCGATCGAGTGCCGCCAGCTCAACTTCACCTACCCGGAACAACAGAACCCGGCGCTGAAGAACATCAATCTGGTGATCCGTCCCGGCGAGAAGATCGGCATCATCGGCCGCAGCGGCTCGGGCAAAAGTTCGCTGGCGAAACTGCTGGTCGGCCTCTATCAGCCGGACGACGGCGCGTTGCTGGTCGACGGTGTGGATATTCGCCAAATCGACGTCAGCGAACTGCGCTACAACATCGGTTACGTGCCGCAAGACATCCAGCTGCTGGCCGGCACCCTGCGTGACAACCTCGTCTCCGGCGCACGTTATGTCGAAGACGAGCTGGTCCTGCAGGCGGCCGAACTGGCCGGCGTCCACGAATTCGCCCGTCTGCACCCGCAAGGTTATGAGCTGCAAGTCGGCGAGCGCGGGCAGAACCTCTCCGGCGGTCAACGACAGAACGTCGCGCTGGCCCGGGCCTTGTTGCTCAACCCGCCGATCCTGCTGATGGACGAGCCGACCAGCGCGATGGACAACACCGGTGAAGAACGCCTCAAGCAACGCCTCGCCGCCGTCATTGAAAACAAGACCGTGGTGCTGGTGACGCACCGGGCTTCACTGTTGTCGCTGGTCGATCGTCTGCTGGTGATCGACCGTGGGCAAATTCTCGCCGATGGCCCGAAAGCCGCCGTGATGGAAGCATTGAAGAAGGGGCAAATCAGTGTTGCTTAAGTCGGGTTTCAAGGATTCGATCCGTCGCTACTTCAAAGGCTCGGCATCACTGCAGGGCCAGCCGCTGCCGGAGGTCAACAAGGCGCTGATCGAAGACGCCCCGCGCGTCGTGCGCCTGACCATCTGGGCGATCATCGGCTTCTTTATCTTTCTGCTGCTGTGGGCCAACTTCGCCGTGATCGACGAAGTGACCAAGGGCGACGGCAAAGCGATTCCGTCGTCGAAGATTCAGAAAATCCAGAACCTTGAGGGCGGGATCATCTCTGAGCTGTTCGTCAAGGAAGGCCAGATTGTCGAGGCCGGCGCACCGCTGATTCGCCTCGACGACACACGGTTTGCCTCCAACGTCGGCGAAACCGAAGCCGATCGCCTGTCGATGCTGCTGCGCGTAGAACGCCTCAGCGCCGAGGTCGATGACCGTCCGCTGAATTTCCCCGAGGACGTGCTCAAAGCCGTGCCGGGTCAGGCAAAAAGCGAAGAGTCGCTGTACATCAGCCGCCGTCAGCAACTGCACGATGAGATCGGTGGTTTGCAGGAACAGTTGATCCAGCGTCAGCAAGAGCTGCGCGAGTTCGGCTCCAAGCAGGCGCAGTATCGTCAGCAGCTCGGCTTGCAGCGGCAGGAAATCAACATGTCCGAGCCGCTGGTGGCCCAGGGCGCGGTTTCGCCGGTGGAAGTGCTACGTCTGAAGCGTGCCGAGGTGGAAACCCGCGGTCAGCTGGATGCAACGACGCTTGCCATCCCGCGTGCCGAATCGGCGATCAAGGAAGTGCAGCGCAAGATCGACGAGACGCGCGGCAAATTCCGTAGCGAAGCGCTGACCCAGCTCAATGAGGCGCGCACCGACCTGAACAAGGCCAGCGCGACCGGCAAGGCGCTGGAAGACCGTGTCAGCCGGACGCTGGTGACATCGCCGGTGCGCGGTATCGTCAACAAGTTGCTGGTCAACACCATCGGCGGCGTGATCCAGCCGGGCAGCGACATGGTCGAAATCGTCCCGCTGGACGACACCTTGTTGGTCGAAGCGAAGATCCGTCCGCAGGACATCGCGTTCCTGCACCCGGGGCAGGAAGCGATCGTCAAGTTCACCGCGTATGACTACACCATTTACGGCGGGCTCAAAGCCAAGCTTGAGCAGATCGGTGCCGACACCATCACCGACGAAGACAAGAAAACCACGTACTACATCATCAAGGTGCGCACTGAGCGCAGCCACTTGGGTACTGATGAAAAGCCATTGCTGATCATTCCGGGGATGGTTGCGTCGGTGGACATCATTACTGGCAAGAAGTCGGTGTTGAGCTACCTGCTCAAGCCGATCATCCGCGCGCGGGCAGAAGCGTTGCACGAGCGCTGATTCTCTAGCGGCCTTACCGGCCTCATCGCGAGCAGGCTCACTCCTACAGTAATCGCATTTCTCCAGATGGAATGCGATCACTGTAGGAGTGAGCCTGCTCGCGATGGCGGCAGCCCAAACACCACATCTCTGTCAATAAGTGACAAAAACCGTCACTCACCATCCAGTCCATTCCTCACCAATCGCCATATCGTTATTCATTAACGGTATTTAATTTCCGATTCTTATAGCTATAAAGTCATCCCCCTGCGTACCTGCCGACCAATCGGCGCGCCGCACGACCTGAACCAACACGCAATCCAGCGTGAGTGTCTGATCGACGAGCGCGCCCGTGAGCGCGCCGTGCGTGGGAGATGGAAAGATGTCCGCAGCTACTGCTTCCCCAAGCGCCGCGACCGCCGCGCCGCAATCCTTTGAAATCCGCCCGTTCAGCGGTGCCGTCGGCGCCGAGATCATTGGCCTCGACCTCACCCTGCCGATCAATGATCAAGACTTTGCGCGCATCCATCGCGCGCACCTGGATCACCACGTCGTGGTATTCCGCGACCAGCAAATCACCCCGCAACAGCAGATCGACTTCAGCCGCCGCTTCGGCGTGTTGCAGATCCACGTGCTCAAGCAATTCCTGTTAGCCAATCACCCGGAAATCCTCATCGTTTCCAACATCATCGAAAACGGCCAGAACATTGGCCTCGGCGATGCCGGCAAGTTCTGGCACTCCGACCTTTCCTATAAAGAGCTGCCGAGTCTCGGCTCGATGCTGCATGCACAAGAGTTGCCGTCCGAGGGCGGCGACACGTTGTTCGCCGACATGCACAAAGCCTGGGACAGCTTGCCCGAAGCGTTGCGCAAAGCGGTTGAAGGCCGCAGCGCTGCGCATTCCTACACGGCGCGTTACAGCGAAACCAAATTCGAAGGCAACTGGCGCCCGACGCTGACCCCGGAGCAACTGGCCCAGGTTGCGGAAGTGGTGCATCCGGTGGTGCGTACGCACCCGGAAAACGGCCGCAAGGCGTTGTTCGTCAGCGAAGGTTTCACCACACGCATCGTCGGCCTGCCCGACGACGAGAGCCAGCAATTGCTAACTGAGCTCTACGCCCACAGCGTGCTGCCGCAAAACATCTACCGCCATCAGTGGCAGCCTCACGATCTGGTGTTCTGGGACAACCGTTCGCTGATCCATCTCGCCGCCGGCTGCCCGGCGCACCTGCGCCGCAAGCTGTATCGCACAACCATTCAGGGCGACGCGCCTTTCTGATTCGCCGGAGATTGATCAAAAAATGAACGCTCCCTTGCCAGGCCACGCGGCCAGCAACCCGATCGCCCGCAGCGACGTGCTGCTGGCGGTTGATCACGTCAGCCTCGAATACCGCACGCCGCAACGTGTGGTGCGCGCCACCCACCAAGTCAGTTTTGAAATCGATCCGGGCGATCGCTACGTGCTGCTCGGCCCGTCCGGTTGCGGCAAATCGACTTTGCTGAAAGCGGTCGCCGGGTTTATTCAACCGTGCGAAGGCGAAATCCGTCTGCAAGGCCAACGCGTCGATGCGCCGGGGCCGGATCGGATCGTGGTGTTCCAGGAATTCGATCAGCTGCCGCCGTGGAAAACCGTCAAACAGAACGTGATGTTTCCACTGCTTGCCTCCCGAACGCTAAAGAAAAAAGAAGCCGAAGAACGCGCGCTGCACTATCTGGAAAAAGTCGGACTGGCGGCGTTTGCCGATGCTTACCCGCACACCTTGTCTGGTGGCATGAAAGCGCGTGTGGCGATTGCCCGAGCGTTGGCGATGCAGCCGAAGATCCTCTTGATGGACGAGCCGTTCGCCGCACTCGATGCACTGACCCGCCGCAAGATGCAGGAAGAATTGCTGCTGCTCTGGGAGGAGGTGCGCTTCACCCTGCTGTTCGTCACCCACTCGATTGAAGAGGCGTTGGTGGTCGGCAATCGCATCCTGCTCCTTTCGCCGCATCCGGGCCGGGTGCGCGCCGAAGTGCACAGTCATCAATACGATCTGCACAGCTTGGGTGGCGTGGCATTTCAGGAATCGGCGCGGCGCATTCATCGTCTGCTGTTCGACGAAGGCCAGTCGCCGGAAACCGAGCGTGACCACGACTTCAACGACATTCGCATCGCCTATTGAGCGGCCAGGAGGACTACCCGATGAGCCATTCATCATCTGTGCGTGAAGAATTTGAGATTGTGCTGGAGCCGCTGACCGAGGTGCCGGTCGAGCGTGAACTGTCGCTCGGCACGCGGCTGTGGCAGCAGGGCTGGCTGCGCAAAAGCCTGATCCTGATTGTGCTCGCTGTCGTGTGGGAAGTGGTCGCGCGGATTCAGAACAACGACCTGATGCTGCCGAGTTTCCTGCAGACCAGCCACGCGCTGTTCGAGGGCCTGCTCAGCGGTGAGTTGCTGGCCAAGGTGTGGATATCGTTGGTGGTGCTGATCAAGGGTTACCTAATCGGTATTGTGCTGGCATTTGCCCTGACCACGCTGGCGGTGTCGACGCAGTTGGGCCGTGATCTGCTGAGCACGATGACCTCGATGTTCAACCCGTTGCCGGCGATTGCCCTGTTGCCCTTGGCGCTGCTGTGGTTTGGCTTGGGGCAGAACAGCCTGATTTTCGTGCTGGTGCATTCGGTGTTGTGGGCGCTGGCGCTGAATACCTATGCCGGGTTCCTCGGGGTTTCCGAAACCCTGCGCATGGCGGGTCGCAATTACGGTTTGAAGGGGTTGCGACTGGTGCTCTTTATTCTGATTCCGGCGGCGTTGCCGTCGATTCTGGCCGGATTGAAGATCGGCTGGGCATTTGCCTGGCGCACATTGATTGCGGCGGAGCTGGTGTTTGGCGCGACCAGTGGCAAGGGCGGGTTGGGCTGGTACATCTTCCAGAACCGTAATGAGCTGTACACCGACAAGGTGTTTGCCGGGTTGGCGGTGGTGATTCTGATTGGCTTGCTGGTGGAGAATCTGGTGTTCGATA
Source organism: Pseudomonas sp. AIG (assembly GCF_977020205.1). Taxonomy (NCBI): domain Bacteria; kingdom Pseudomonadati; phylum Pseudomonadota; class Gammaproteobacteria; order Pseudomonadales; family Pseudomonadaceae; genus Pseudomonas; species Pseudomonas sp. AIG. Next base: position 12,481 of record NZ_CDROCK010000013.1, read on the forward strand.
CGCTGGAGCGGGTGACCGTGAAGCGTTGGGGGATGCAGCGGTAGTTCTGTGGCGTTGCGTCTGGCCCCTTCGCGAGCAAGCTCGCTCCCACAGGAGAATGCATTCCAAATGTGGGAGCGAGCCTGCTCGCGAAGGCGTCTTTGAAGGCGCCGCCAAAGCTGAAGGATGTTTGCTAGCATTGCGCCTAGATCAATCCTGATCAGCCAAGAGTGCTCAGCATGCAGCTCCCGGACATGAACCTTCTGGTCGCCCTCGACGCCTTGCTCGACGAGGGCAGTGTGGTCGGCGCCGCGCGGCGGATGAACCTCAGTCCGGCGGCCATGAGCCGCACGCTGACGCGAATCCGCGAGGCCATCGGCGATCCGATCCTCGTGCGTGCCGGCCGGGGTCTGGTGCCGACGCCCAAGGCATTGGCGTTGCGCGAGCAGGTGCGCGAGGTGGTCGAGCAGGCTGCGCTGCTGTTCCGTTCTGCTGATACGGTGGAGCTCGGCACGCTGCGTCGGCGCTTCAGCATCCGCGCCAATGACTTTTTCATCGGTGTCTACGGCGGCAAGCTGTTCGACACCCTCGATCAACTGGCGCCGCACTGCGAGTTGCGCTTCGTCCCGGAGGGCGACGGCGATGATGAAGCCTTGCGTGAAGGCCGCATCGATCTGAGCGTCAGCAACACTCGGCCGGTCACCCCTGAAGTCAAAGTACAGAACCTGTTTTCTACGCACTTCGTGGGCTTGGTGCGTGAAGATCATCCATTGCTCGACGGCGAAATCACTGCCGAGCGCTACGCCGGGTTTTCCCACATCAGCATGTCGCGACGCGGCATCGCGCGCGGCCCGATCGATACGGCACTGAATGCGCTGGGGCTGGAGCGCCGTGTGGCGGTGATCGCGCCAAGTTTCCATGCGGCGATGTTTGCTTTGCCTGATTCCGATCTGATCTTGCCCGTACCTAAAGAGGCGCTGCTCAGCGTACGCCGGCTCGGATTGAAACTGCGCTCGTTCGACCTGCCGATCCCGTTGCCGACGCTAATGCTGACCCAGGCCTGGCACCCGCGTTTCGACAAGGATCCGGCGCACCGCTGGCTGCGCGAAACCCTCAAGGCTTGCTGCGACGAAACGTGGCTGGCTGCACAACCCTAAAGATCAAAAGATCGCAGCCTTCGGCAGCTCCTACATTGGAATGCATATCCCTGTAGGAGCTGCCGAAGGCTGCGATCTTTTGCTTTTAATGATTGCGTCTAGCGCACTTATAACCTGCCAATAAGTCAATTTTCGTCATTGCCAAGCCCGACTAAGATGCTCCGGTATTTTTCCCTCCGGAGTGAGTATTCATGACATCCCTGACGGCGGCGGCGCCTATCGCTGCGGCCAGCCCGGCGACGGCAGTGACGCCACCGGTATTCGGGGCGCGGATCATCATCGGCCTGGTCGGTGTGCTGCTGGCGGTGCTGGTGTCGGGCCTCAACGAGATGGTCACCAAGGTGGCCCTGGCCGACATCCGTGGCGCGCTGAGCATCGGTTACGACGAAGGCACCTGGCTGGTTGCCAGCTACACTGCCACCTCGGTCGCGGCCATGGCCTTCGCGCCGTGGTGTTCGGTGACTTTCTCGCTGCGCCGCTTCACTCTTTGTGCGATTGGTCTGTTCACCTTGCTGGGTGTGCTGTGCCCGTTCGCGCCGAACTACGAAAGCCTGCTGTTGATGCGCATCCTGCAAGGTCTGGCCGGCGGTGCGTTGCCGCCGATGCTGATGACTGTTGCTCTACGATTTCTGCCCGCCAACATCAAACTCTATGGCCTGGCCGGCTATGCACTGACGGCGACATTCGGCCCGGGCCTCGGCACGCCACTGGCCGGTTTGTGGACGGAATACGTCGGCTGGCAATGGACGTTCTGGCAAATCATCGTGCCGTGCCTGATCGCGATGGCGATGGTGGCGTACGGTCTCCCGCAGGATCCGCTGCGTCTGGAGCGTCTCAAGTCATTTAACTGGAAAGGCCTGCTGCTGGGCTTTCCGGCGATCTGCATGCTGGTGATCGGTGTGTTGCAGGGCAATCGCCTGGACTGGTTCGAGTCGAGCCTGATCTGCGGCTTGCTCGGCGCCGGCTCGCTGCTGCTGGTGGCGTTTCTGATCAACGAGTGGTCGCAACCTGTTCCGTTTTTCAAGTTGCAGATGCTCGGTATCCGCAACTTGTCGTTCGCCTTGATGACATTGGCCGGTGTGCTGGTGGTGCTGCAAGCGGTGGTGTTGATTCCGTCGAGTTATCTGGCGCAGGTGCAGGGTTATCGGCCGGCGCAGACCGCGCCGATCATGCTGATCGCCGCATTGCCGCAACTGATTGCGCTGCCGTTGGTGGCGGCGCTGTGCAACCTGCGCTGGGTCGATTGTCGTTGGGTGCTCGGAATCGGTTTGAGCATGCTGGTGCTGTCCTGCCTCGGTGGCTCGCTGCTGACCGCGCAATGGATTCGCGACAACTTCTACGTTCTGCAATGGCTGCAGATCTTCGGCCAGCCAATGTCGGTGCTGCCGCTATTGATGTTGTCCACCGGCAGCATCCAGCCGCAGGACGGGCCGTTCGCCTCCGCGTGGTTCAACACGGTGAAAGGCTTGGCGGCCGTGGTCGCTACCGGGGTGATCGAAGCGCTGACCACATCGCGCCTGCATTTCCACTCGACCATGTTGGTCGACAGCCTCGGTAATTCGCCGTTGGCCGATCGCAGCGATCCGGGCCTCGCCCATCGCCTGCACGAACAGGCTGTGGTGCTGACCTCTTCCGATCTTTACGTGTGCATGGCTGGCGTCGCGGTGGCGCTGATTCTGCTGATTTTCTGGCTGCCGACGCGGATCTTTCCGCCGCGCGCGCCTACCTGATTGCTGCACTGAACAATGAAGGTTTTTATGACGACTCAAGCAAAGCAAAAACTCGCGGTGGCTGTGGCGGCCGCGCTGGCGGTCGGCGTGCTGGTGTATCTGGCGCTGCCCGGCGTGTTTGGCAAACGTACCCAGCAAAATACCAACGATGCCTTCGTCTCCGCTGACTACACCCTGGTGGTGCCGCGTGTCGCCGGTTTCATCAAGGAAGTGCTGGTGGAAGACAACCAGCAAGTGAAGGCCGGGCAGTTGCTGGCGCTGATCGATGATCGCGATTTGCGCGCCTCAGCCGAAGCGGCGGACGCGCAGACCCTGGTGGCGCGGGCGCAATTGCAGAACGCCAAGGCGACACTGGAGCGTCAGACTTCGGTGATCGCCCAAGCGCAAGCCTCGGTTATGTCGGCCAAGGCTGAAATGTCTTTCGCCCAGCAGGAATTGAATCGCTACAACCACTTGGCGGGCGTTGGTGCCGGCACCGTGCAGAACGCGCAACAGGCGCGTACTCGCATCGATCAGGCCACGGCTCATCTCGACACCGCCACGGCGAAACTGGCGGCAGAGCGCAAGCAGGTCGAGATTCTCATGGCTCAGCGCGATGCCGCCGAAGGCAGTTTGAAGCACGCGCAAGCGGCGCTGGAAATTGCCAGTTTCGAACTCTCCTACACGCGCATCACCGCGCCGCAGGACGGCATGATCGGCGAGCGCGCCGTGCGCGTCGGCGCTTACGTGACGCCGGGCAGCAAGTTGCTGGCGGTGGTGCCGCTGAAGCAGGCGTATGTAGTGGCGAATTTTCAGGAGACGCAACTGACTGACGTGCAGCCGGGGCAAGAGGTGCAGGTGCGTGTCGACAGCCTGGGCGGCGAGGCGTTGAGTGGTCGCGTCGAGAGTATCGCCCCGGCGACGGGCGTGACCTTTGCGGCGGTGAAACCGGACAATGCCACCGGTAACTTCACCAAGGTGGTGCAGCGGATTCCGGTGAAAATCATCCTGGAACCGGGTCAGCCGTTGGCCGAGCGGTTGCGCGTGGGCATGTCGGTGGAGGCGAGCATTGATACGCGCAGTTCAGAGAAGTCCGTGCGTGAGGTGACTCAGCGATGAGCCGTGTTGACCGAACCAACGCCTTCGCGAGCAGGCTCGCTCCCACAGGGAAAACGCAATCCAAAATGTGGGAGCGAGCCTGCTCGCGAAGCGGCCCGTGGCAGCAAATCACCTTGAGTGCCTTGCTCGCACTAACTCTCACCGCTTGCACTGTCGGCCCTGACTTTCAGAAGCCCGAAGCCCCACAAATCGCCGACTGGGCCAAACCCGCCAAGTCCGCCCCCAGCCAGGCCGTCAGCGAACCTCTCAACGAACGCTGGTGGGAAGTCTTCCACGACGCGCAACTGTCCGCGCTCACTCAACGTGCGGTGCAGAGCAACCTCGATCTGCAACTGGCCAGCAGCCGTCTGCAACAAAGCCGCGCCGCTCGCCAGGTCATCACCGCTGACCGCTATCCAAACACTGCGGCCACCGGCAGCTACGCGCGCGAACGCAACAGCGGCAAAGGCCTGAGCGACCCGTCCGGACACAACGGCGATTCCGCCTTCAACCTGTGGGACGCCGGTTTCTCCGCCTCGTGGGAACTGGATTTCTGGGGCCGCGTGCGCCGCGAAACCGAAGCTGCCGACGCCAACCTTGAAGTCGCCGAAAACGACCGTCGCGGGGTGCTGCTGGCGGTGCTCGCCGACACCGCACAAAACTACATTCAACTGCGCGGCGTGCAGAACACCCGCGCCGTCACCGAGCAGAACCTCGACGTCGCGCGGCACAGCCTGAAACTCTCGCAACTACGGCTGGCCGATGGCGTGGCGACTGATCTCGACGTCGCCGAAGCCGCTGCGCAGGTCGCGGCCATCGAATCGCGCTTGCCGGCGCTGGAGCAACGCCAATCGCAACTGATCAATGCGATCAGCCTGTTGATGGGCGAACCACCACAGGCTCTCGCGAAGGAGTTATCCACAGACGCCGCCGTGCCGCAGTCGCCGCTGCAAGTTGCCATCGGCCTACCGTCACAACTGGCCGAACGCCGACCGGATATCCGCCAGGCCGAAGCGCGCCTGCATGCGGCCACCGCCAACATCGGCGTGGCCAAGGGCGATTTCTATCCGCGCATCACCCTGTCGGGCAACCTCGGTTCACAAGCCATGCAACTCAGCGATTTCGGCTCGTGGGGCTCGCGCGCCTTCGGCATCGGCCCGCAATTCAGCTTGCCGCTGTTTGACGGCGGACGCCTGCGTGGCGTGTTGCAATTGCGCGAAGCTCAACAGCAGGAAGCCGCCGTCGCCTATCAGCAAACCGTGCTGCGCGCCTGGCATGAAATCGACGATCAACTGACCGCCTACAACGCCAGTCAGCGCCGCCGCGACAGCCTCGCCGAAGCCGTGCGCCAGAACCAGATCGCCCTGCGCACCGCGCAACAGCAATACGTCGAAGGCGTGGTCGACTTCGTCAACGTCCTCACCGTGCAAGGCGCGTTGCTGGCGACGCAGGAACAGTGGGTGGAGAGCTCGACCGGCGTTTCGCTGGCGATGGTCGGGTTGTACAAGGCGCTGGGTGGGGGGTGGGAGTCGGTGTATCCGGCAGGAGGGATGGCGCAGCTTTGAGGTTTCCGCTAGAGGGCGAATTCGGCTAATAAAGCATTTCAACGGCTGAGTGGGCAGAACCTCAGCCTGCGAAATTTTCGATCTTGATTTGTCCGTCGGGAAACGTGGCGATGATTTCAAGTTCTCCGCCCATCGCCCGGATGTAGTTGCGCAGTGTGCTGATGTACATATCCGTGCGCCGCTCCATCTTCGAGATCGCGGCCTGATTGACATGCAACGTTTCGGCAAGCGTTGCCTGACTCAGCGCTTTGGCCTGACGCAGCTCGTTCAGCGGCATTTCCTTGATGTGTTGTTCGTAGATCGAATGGGCGCGCTCCCGGGCTTCGGGGGTCATGCGCGCCTCGAGTTCGGCAAATTTCTTAGCCATTTTTACAACCCTCTTTGCGCAATGTATTGAGATGCTCATCGTACAGTCGGTCGGCGAGCGGAACGTTAACTTCATACCAGCGATCCTGACCGGTTTTGTCTCCACCGATCAATAGCAGCGCACAGCGTCTTGGATCAAACGCATAGAGTATGCGGTAGGGTCGTCCGGCATGTTGAACTCGCAGTTCTCGTAAATGGCCATGCCGCGCGCCGTTGATCGCGCTGCTGTGCGGAAAGCGCAACCCTGGGCCAAATTGCCCCAGCAGTTTCACGCTCGCAGCCACGGAGCTCTGCTCGTTTTCAGTCAGATCTTCCCACCAGTCGCCGAACTCGTCGGTGTATTCGATATCCCAATTCATGGGGATCGAATATGAGTGTTATGGAATATTCCATCAAGGTTATATTTTCGATAGGTTGACCATAGCTCCTCAATCGATCTACAGCAAGGATTGCGATGCAATGATGGCCTTTCGCTTGACGCTAACCCCCGCTGTCGTAGACTCCGCACATCCGTCAGGGAGTAGCGGTTATGCAGCGTTTTCGCGGTTGGGTTATCGGATTGACCTTAATAACGTGTGCAGTTCAGGCGCAAACGCCCGGGCCAGACGATCCGCTGCTGGATCATCCGGGGACGGCGGCGGCCACCGCGAGCAGTGAGGCGCGGGGGGTGTTGCGGGCGCGCGATCAGGCGACGCTGGCCAGTGAGCTTTCCGGGCGGATTGTCGAGTTGCCGTTCAGCGAGGGCGAGTCGTTCAAGAAGGGCGATACGCTGGCGAAGTTCGATTGCTCTGCTTATCAAGCACAGCTCAATGCCGCACAAGCGGCCAGCCGGGGTGCCGGTGAAGAGCTGGCGCACAACAAACAGTTGGCTGCACTCAATTCCGTCGGGCGTTTCGAAGTGGCGCGGGCCGAGGCCAAGGTCAGCGAAACCCAGGCGCAATCCCAGGTGTATCAAGTGCAGGTCAAACGCTGCAGCGTGATTGCGCCGTTCGACGGGCAAGTGGTCGAGCGTAAAGTGCAGCGCTATGAGAGCGTACCAGCCGGCGCACCGCTGCTCGATGTAGTGGATAACCGCACTCTGGAAATTCATCTGCTGGTGCCGTCGCGCTGGATGGCCAGACTCAAGCCCGGCCAGACCTTCAGCTTCGTTCCCGATGAAACCGGCCAGCCGATCGACGCCACGGTCAAACGCCTCGGCGCGCGAATTGATGAGGGCAGCCAGACCCTGTTGCTGGTCGCAACACTCCCCGAAGCCAAAGGTTTGCTCGCTGGCATGAGCGGTACCGCGCGTTTCCCGGAGCTTAAGTGAACGCGCCGGTGAGCGGCGCCGCTGAACAGGTGTTCGCGCGGTTTCTCGACCTTGAACGGCAGACTCGCGCTGCCCGTGATGCCGCGCAACTGGCCTACAGCCTGGTCAATGACGGCCAGGCATTGTTTGGCTTTCGTCATGCCGCGTTATTGATCGCCGGCAAGGTGCACGCCGTGACGGGCGTCAGCGCGGTCGAGCCGAATGCGCCGTTCGTGGCGTTCGTCGAGCAGGCCGTGGCGCAGTTGTTCAAGCAGGATGTGTTGAAGCAGGCGCGAGTGATCGCGCCGCAGATGCTCAGCGAATCGATTCAGGCCGACTGGCGCAGTCTGTCCGCTGCGCAGGTGTTCTGGTTACCGCTGGTTGATCGTGACGCTCAGGTGTTTGGCGGTTTATGGCTGGCCCGCGATGTGCCGTGGAACCCTTCCGAACAAGTCCTGCTGTCGCAATTGGGCGACACCTACAGCCACGCTTGGCTGGCGCTGCAACCGCGTAAACCTTGGCGGCTGCGCTGGACCCGTAAACGTCAGGTGGCGTTGGTCGCGGTGTTGTTGCTCGGGCTGTTGATCCCGGTGCGTCAATCGGTGCTGGCCCCGGCCGAAGTGGTGCCACTGGGCGGGCGCGTGGTGGCGGCGCCGCTGGACGGGGTGATCGCCGAGTTTCGGGTCAAACCCAATCAAACGGTGAAAAACGGCGACGTGCTGGTGCGTTTCGAAAGCACCACGCTCAAGGCGCAGGCCGACGTTGCCGAGCGTGCGTTGGGTGTGGCCGAAGCTGAGCTGAAATCCAATTCCCAGCGCTCGTTTGCCGATGCCGAATCGAGTGCAAAAGTCGATTTGCTCGCCGCTCGCGTTGAACAGAAACGCGCCGAACGTGACTACGCCCGCGAGCTGCTCAAGCGCAGCGAAGTGCGCGCCGAACGTGACGGCATCGCGGTGTTCGCCGACGCCGAGCGTTTGACCGGCAAACCGGTACAGACCGGCGAGCGCCTGATGGAAATCGCCGATCCGAACCAGGCCGAACTGCGCATCGAACTGGCGGTGGGCGATGCGATCTCGTTGGAGCCTGGTGCCGAAGTGGCGTTGTTTCTCGACAGCGATCCGCTGAAGCGCCATCTCGCCACACTGGAACGCTCGGCGTACGAGGCGCAGCCGACGGCGGGCGGTCAACTGGCCTATCGGCTCGACGCCAATTTTACCGAGGCGCCGCCACGCATCGGTCTGCGCGGCACGGCGAAAATCTTCGGCGACCGCGCGCCGCTGGCGCTGTACCTGCTGCGCCGGCCTTTGGCCGGTTTGCGCCAGAGCGTGGGCCTCTAGATGAATCTGCCGAGCCTGCGTGCCGACCTGCAATTGTCGCCCGCGGCGCCGGCCCTGGACGGTTCGCCGCGCTGGACCCTCGCCGATCCGGTGCGCGGGCGTTACTTCAAGCTCGGCGCGGCGGCGATGCGTCTGCTGCGCCACTGGTCGCTGGGTGAGGCTGAGGAAGTCTTGCGCGCGGCCAATCGTGAGCCTGGCTTGCCGCTGGACGGCACGGAGCTTGAGCAGTTGCTGGCGTTTCTGCGCGGCCACGATTTGATCTCTGCGCTCGACGATCAACAGCGCGCCAGTTATCGACTCAAAGCATTGGCGCAAAAGCAAAGCCTGTGGCAAATCCTCCTGCATCAATACCTGTTTTTCCGCATACCGCTATGGCGCCCGGACGCGTTTCTCAATCGCGCCTGGCCGTGGCTTGCGCGCTTCGGCCCGCGCCTGCTGCGCTACGGGTTACCGGCGACGCTGGCGTTGGGTGTGTTTCTGGTCTCGCGCGACTGGCAGCGTTTTGTCGGGACGTTTCCGCACCTGTTCAGCCTCGGCGGCGCATTGGCGTTTGGCGTGGCGTTGTTCTTTGCCAAGCTCTGTCACGAATTCGGCCATGCGTTCATGGCCAAGCGCGCCGGGTGTCGAGTGCAGAGCATGGGCGTGGCGTTCATGGTCTTGCTGCCGATGTTCTACACCGATGTCAGCGACGCCTGGCGGGTCAATGATCGCCGTGCGCGATTGCTGATCGGTGCCGGCGGCGTGCTCGCGGAATTGCTGTTGGCGTGTATGGCGCTACTCGCATGGTCGTTGCTGCCAGATGGACCGGGGCGCACAGCGGCGTTCATGCTCGCCAGCGCCACGTGGATCACCACGCTGGTGGTCAACCTCAATCCGTTCATGCGTTTTGATGGTTATTTCTGATCAGTGATTTCTGGGAAGTCGACAACTTGCAGGGGCGCGCATTTGCCCTGTGCCGTTGGCGCCTGCGCGAGTTTTTGTTCGGTTATGGCGCCCCGGCGCCGGAGCCGTGGTCGCCGAAGATGCAACGGCGTTTGCTGATCTGGGGGTATGGCTCATGGTTGTGGCGTGCAGCGTTGTTTTTCGGGATTGCACTGGCGGTCTATCACCTGTTCTTCAAGGTGTTGGGGATCTTCCTGATGCTGGTGGAGCTGGTGTGGTTCATTTTTCTGCCGATCATGCGTGAGTGGCGCCAGTGGTGGAGCCGCCGCGAACAGGCGCACGGCCCGCGCGTGTTGCTCAGTGCGTTGGCGCTGCTCGGATTGTTGCTGGTGCTGGTCGTGCCGTGGCGCAGTTCGGTGGAATTGCCGACGATGCTTGAGGCCGGGCGCGCCAGTGCCCTGCATGCACCGACGTCGGCGCGGGTCAAAGCAGTGAACGTGACGGACGGGCAGAAAGTCGCTCAGGGCGATGTGCTGATCGAACTGGAGTCGCCGGATCTAGAATCGCGGCTGGCGATCGTGCGTCGGGAAATCCAGATCCAGCAGCTGTTGATGCGTCGTCAGGCCAGTCGCAGCGAAACCGCCGCCGACGCAGGCATTGTCGAGCAGCGATTGGCCGAAGCGGTCGCCGAATACCGCGGGCTGACGGCGCAACGCGAACGTTTGCTGCTGCGCGCACCGCAGGCCGGCAGCGTGCGTGATCTGCTGCCGAACATGACGGTCGGGCGCTGGTTGTCGACCCGCGATGCACTGGCCCGGGTCGTCGAAGACGGCGCGCGCCTGCGCGGTTATCTCGCCGAAGCCGAATTGTGGCGAGTCAAATCCGGGGCCAGTGGCCGCTTCATCGCCGATGACCCGATGCACCCGGCACTCGCCGTGCAATTGAATGAAATCGACACCAACGGCGTGGCCTACGTCGATCAGGAGGCGCTGACCTCCGATCACCACGGGCCGATTGCCGTGCGCCGCGATCAACAGCAGCGGGCCGAACCGGTGCAGGCGCAATACGGCGCGCGGCTCAGCGTGCTCGATACCGCGCCGACACCGCCGCAACCGTTGCGCGGTGTTGTGATTTTGCAGGGCAGCGGCGAGTCACTGCTCGGCGTAGCCTGGCGGCGAATGGCGGCGCTGGGGGTCAGGGAAAGCGGTTTCTAACGGAGAGCACGATGGCGGACAACGCAGCAGTGGCGGCAGATGGATTGGTGGTGCGGCCTTCGCGGGCAACCGACGCGCCGTTTTTGCAAAGCCTGTATCAGACGGCGCGGCCGGACCTGCAATGGATCGACGGTGAACAGGAGTGGGTGCAGCAAGTGGTCGCGCAGCAGTTTCAGGTGCAGGAGCAGGGCATGGGCGACAACTACCCCAACGCCATGCACTACGTGGTGGAAAAACTCGGCACGGCGATTGGCGCGTTGAGTACTGATTTCGGCGCCAACGAGATTCGCGTGTTGTACCTGGCGTTTATTCCGCAGGCGCGTGGCCAGGGCTTTGGGCGGGCGGTGCTGCAAGGCGTGCAGAAAGCCGCGCAGCAGATTCGCTGCCCGGTGGCGACGGTGGTCTGGACCAGCAATCCCCATGCGCGACGGCATTACCTCGCGCTGGGTTTCGCCGTAGAAGAACGCAACCCGGCGGCAGAGCGACTGGTCTGGTATCCCCATTAATCTCCGTGCAGGAGCCGCCGAAGGCTGCTCCTTCGGTTCGGGTCAGTTGAAGGTGATGTGGAAGTAAGCCAGCTCTGGCGGCCGCCCCATCGGTGGTACGCGCGACACGAAGATGCCGTCCACTCGCCCCAGTTCAGGCAACTCCAGTGCACATAAACCATCGACGAATTCAGTCGCTTCCAGGCTGCTCAGTTCGACGCTGAATGGCATGCGCTCGCTGTAACGCATTTGCGCCAGCGGTTTCTCTGCGAGTTCGCCGATATGGATTTGCAATGCGCTGCCATCGGGCAGATACAGGGTGCCGATCCGCCCGAGAAGGGCCTGGAAATGTTGGCTTTTAACCGATTGCAGCATGGTCTCGCTCCGGCAAAGTGGGGAGCCGGGGGAGGGTGATCCCCCGGTGGTCGATCAGTTACGCGAAGGGAAAATGCCGTTCAGCGCGATGCTGAAGTTGAGCACCAGATACGGGTTCATGATGGGCAGCGGCAAGCCGTTGCCAGTTGGCGAGATCGTGCCGCTGATGGTGGTGGCCGCGCCTTTGAGCGGAACGGGTGACGCGCCCTGAGCATCGGAAAAGATATTCGCCAGACCTGGTCCGGTCCCCGAAGCACCAATGTAGGCATTGGTCGCCGTCGGAGCGCCCAACGGGTTGCTTGCCGGGTTGGCCAGTTGCACGGTGGTGGTGGCGGTGAGGCCGGCGAGGGTGTGGGTGTGGTTCGGCAGGTTGTTGAGGGTGGCGGTGACTTGTTCGGCGCCGGAGATTTCTCCCATGACTCTCGGCGTCAGGCCCCCGCCATTGCCTTGGCAGATCGGCATGCGGCTCTGCAGGTTGGGCAGGCCGAAATTGACGGTGCCGTTGCCGCCGTAGGTGGTGCCGAGCAATGCAAACAGCGCCTGGTTCTGGTTGATTCCGATGATCTGACCGTTGCACAAGGCCCAGCCGCTGGGCGCGTAGTTGAAGGCAAACGTCAGAACAGTGCCCATGTAAACGTCCATAAAGTCCTTATCCTTCTGATTGGTTGTCGGCGGGCCGCTAGTGGGATCAGGCTGATGCTATTGCCTTGGCACTCCGTGGCCAGGTCACGCCACGCCAGAGCGTAGACGCGGATTGGCAAGGTTGCCGGGTGTCGTGAAGTCGCAAATCGGCATCGACGGTGCTCCTGCGCCTGACCTAGAGTGACTGGCAGGTTCTGGCTCATACAGGCGTGGTGTCGTGGCACGGCAAGAGGAAGCAATGGCGGTCAACAGAGTGACACCGGTGGGCGACACACAGGATCCGCATGCGACACCGGGGTCGTGGTTTGCCCGCTTGCGCGTGATCCGCTGGGCCAGGGAACACTGGCTGCTGCCGATCCTGCTCTTGGCCGCCGCTGTGCGTTTTTACGATCTGACCGCTGCGGCGATCTGGGGTGATGAAGGTTCCAGCCTGCTGCTGGCGCGCTATTCGTTGGCCGATATCTGGCGCCACGCCGCATTCGATGTGCACCCGCCGCTGTACTTCATGCTGCTGCATGGCTGGATTGAACTGTTCGGCGACGGCATTTTTGCCATCCGCAGCCTCAGCGCTCTGGCCGGAATCGCCGCGGTCGGCATGGGCATCTGGCTGGTGGATCGCTTGGCCACGCGCCGCGCGGCGATCCTCGCCGGGCTGCTGGTGGCGCTGTTGCCGACGGCGGTGCGCTACAGCCAGGAAGTGCGCATGTATTCGCTGCTCGGCCTGTTGTTGATCGCCGCGACGCTGGCGCTGGTCTACTGGATCCGCCGGCCGCAGCGTCATCGCTATCTGGTGATTTATGCGCTGTTGATGACGGCGGCGCTCTACACCCATTACTTCGCGGTGCTGGCGGCGCTGTGTCACTGGATTTATCTGACGGTGATTCGGTTTCAGCGCGGCTATCGCTTGCGACATATCCAGCGCCCGGGCTGGTGGCTGGCGAATCTGGCCATCGCGGCGGTGTACTTGCCGTGGCTACCCAACTTGCTTGATCTGACGCAGCACATGGAGCAGCTCAAGGTCGGTGGTGATGTCGGCTGGGAGGACCCGGTGACGCTGGCGTCGTTGCCGTCGATGATCTGGACATGGTTGATCCAGGATGACGGCGAACACTTGCCGTTGCTGGTGTTCGGCGCATTGCCGCTGGCGTTGCTGCTGCTGGCGGCGGTGGCGCTGCTGCGTGATCGCAGTGTGTCGCGCGGCAGTGTCCTGCTGGCGTTGTACACCGGCTTACCGCTGTTGCTGGTGTTTGCGGTGTCGTTCATCACGCCGGTATTCATCGAGCGCTATCTGACCGCCTACGCCTTGGGGTTGCCGCTGCTGGCGGCGCTGGCCATCGACCGTTTGTACAGCCGCGTGCGGGTCCTCGCGTTAGCGCTGCTGGTGGCGTTGCTCGGGGTGGAAATGGTTGGTCTGAATAACAACGCGGCGGTCGACAGCAGTGATCAGTTCGATCGCGTGGTGAACTACGTCAATCAGCATTTCCAGCCCGGTGATCGCATCATCACCAGCGACATGCTCTGGTACTTGAGTTACGTCTACTACGATCGCACCGACGCACAGGTGCGGCTGTACACGCCGCCGGCTGCAGATGGCCGCTCGACGCGGCCGAATCAATATGGTTTCGGTACGCTGGTCAGCGACGATGTCTACCTCGACAGCCTTGCCGAGATTTCTGGCAACGCGCGGATATGGCTGGTCGGCACCCAGGATGACCCGACAGAGTTTGCAGCGCTGCCCGCCACTTGGCAGATCAGCGCGCAAGTCCATGCGGGCGGGGCGCAAGCGCGGTTGATCACGCCGCAATCCGCAGCCAAATAGGTGCGGGGCGGACTAAAACGTTTCACCTTTAAATTCGCGATAAAAAATTAACTGGATAGTTCTTTTTGCTCTGATTTGATATCAAAACACTACTAGTCGCAGGGTGGTTGTTGGACTACGCTTTGTCGGACAAAGGGACTTTAGATCAGGGTGAAGGGATTGCAGCAGTTCCACTTTATCTCCGGCTTGCCGCGCTCAGGCTCCACCCTGCTTTCTGCGATTCTTCTGCAGAACCCGCGCTTTCACGCCGGCATGACCAGCCCGGTCGGATCGCTGTTCGCCAGTGTCCTCGAGCAATGCAGCGCCGGCAGCGAGTACGGTGCGGTGATCGACACCGACATGCGCCGTCGCCTGTTGCGCGGTCTGTTCGATTCCTTCTATGCCGACAAGGCCGACAAACCGGTGGTGTTCGACACCAACCGGCAGTGGAGCTCGCGTCTGCCGGCACTCAACGACCTGTTTCCTCACGCCAAAGTCATCGCCTGCGTGCGCAACGTCGCCTGGGTGATGGACAGTCTCGAACGGCTGTACCGCGCCAATCCCTTTGAAAACACCAAGCTGTTTGGCGATGCCGTCGAGCGCAACACGGTGTACAGCCGTTGCGAAACCCTGGCGCAGCGCAATCGCCTGGTGGGTTTTGCCTGGGCCGCGCTCAAGGAAGCCTATTACGGCGAGCATGCCGACTCATTGCTGATCATCGATTACGACCTGCTGACCCAAGCGCCGGAGCGCGTGTTGCGGCTGGTTTACGAGTTCATTGGCGAGCCCTGGTTTGAGCACGATTTCGAACATCTGGCCTATGACGCGCCGGAGTTCGACCAGGGCCTTGGCCTGGCTGGCCTGCACAAGGTCAAACCGAAAGTGGCCTTGCAGTCACGGCGCACCATTCTGCCGCCCGACCTGTTCAAGCAATACGCTGATTTGTCCTTTTGGCTCGATGGCTCAGCCAGCGCCGCCAATGTCATTCGTATGAAGTCCGACGCCGCGATCAGTTGATCGCGGCGTTTTTCATTGATGCCTTACGTACCTTCGTTCGAGTTCGGGTGAGCAACATGTGGTGGAGCATTTTTGGCGGTGCAAAAGTCAGGTCTCGGGCAACCGCAGGTCAGCGTTCGCTGGCCTCGCCGATGATCATGTCGCTGGAGCCGCGCATGCTGTTCGACGGCGCGGTGGCCGCCACCGTGGCCGATACCGCTGCGCAGGCCGACAGCCATGCGCCCACCGCGGCCGAGGCGGCCAAGGCGCCGGTGGCTGACCATCCCGTAGCGAGCAAAGACACCCACGGCCAGGCTGATGCCACACCGGCGGCCAGCCCGGTCGCGGTGCCCGGTCAGAGTGTGGTGTTCGTCGATTCGCGGGTGAAGGACGCCGACAGCCTGCTGCAAGGGATTGCTCCCGGCACGCAGGTAGTAAAACTCGACGCGACCAAGGACGGTTTGCAGCAGATCGCCGATTTTCTCGATCAACATCACGGCGTCAGCTCGGTGCAGATCATTGCCCACGGCAATGCCGGTGATTTGTGGCTGGGCAATAGTTATCTGTCGGCGGACAACGTCGCCCAGCGCAGCGCGGTCCTCGCGGAAATCGGCAAGGACATGAATGCTGGTGGCGACATTCTGATTTACGGCTGCTACACCGCCGAAGGTGATCGTGGCTTGAGTTTCGTCGACTCGCTGGCGCAGTTGACCGGACGTGATGTGGCCGCTTCGAACAATCGCACCGGTGTCGGCGGCGACTGGGATCTGGAGATCGCCACCGGCACCATCGAAAGCGCCAACGTGCTGTCGAGCAAAGCCATGAGCGAGTACCAGTGGGGCCTGGCCACCTGGACGGCGACCAACAACCTCAACTCGGGTGTCGGCTCCCTGCGCGCGGCGCTGGCTTCGGCGCAGAACGGCGACATTGTCACGTTCAGTTCCGGCATGACCGTGCAGCTTACTTCCGAGCTGCTGATCAACAAGAACATCACCGTCGATGGCGACCTGAACAACGACGGCGTGGCCGACGTGACCCTCGATGGTCAGTACAAAACCCGCGTGGTGGAAGTCACCTCCGGCAGCACCGTGACTCTCGACGGCCTGGTGATCACCAAAGGTCTGGTCGCCGGCAATGGTGGTAATGGCGGCTCAGCGGCGGCAGGCGCCATGGGCGGCGGCATTTTCAACGCCGGCATTCTTACCCTGAACAACGTCACCGTGACCGCGAACGCCGCTTCCGGCGGTGGCGGCGGCGGGGGGGTGACCGGCGGTTATGTCGGCGGTGGCGGTGGCGGCGGTGCGGGTATCGGCGGCCAGACCGGTGGCCATGGTGGTTCTTCCGGCCCGGCCACCGGCACCTATGCCGGCGGCGCAGGCAGTGCCAATGCCGGCGGTTATGGCGGTGGTTATAGCCCGACCGACATGGGCGGCCGAGGCGGCACCAGCACCGGTGGCGTGGGCGGCAATGGCGGCAGCGCCGGTGCCGGTTACAGTCATGGCGGCAATGGTGGTTCGGCCAGCAATGGCAGCCTGTCGATTGGCGGCGGCGGTGGTGGTTCCGGCTGGGACAAAGTCGGCGGTGTCGGCGGCAATGCGGCCGGCGGTATCTACAACGCTGCGAGCGGCACCCTGAAAGTCATCGGCACCTCGGTCATCAGCAACAACATTGCTGCCGGCGGCGGCGGTGGTGGTGGCGGTGGGGTCGGCAGCAACGGTGCCGATGGCGGTGCCGGCGGTCGCGGCGTCGGGGCTATCTGGAACAACGGCGGCGTGGTGCTGATCACCGCAAGCAACTTTGCCGCGATCAGCGGCAACGGCGCCGCCAGCGGTGGCGGTGGACTTTCCAACGGTGGTTCGACCGGCACGACGCCGAGCGCATTGGTGGGGATCTACAACAACGGCGGTACGCTCAACACCGCTTACGTGGAACCGCCGACCGCCACTGTCGTGGTCGCCGATCCGTCCTTGAGCATCGGTGAAACGTCCCTGGTGACCATCACCTTCAGCCGCGCCGTCAACGGTTTTACCAATGCCGACCTGACCATTGCCAACGGCACGTTGACCGCTGTATCCAGCGCCGACGGCGGTATCACCTGGACGGCGACGTTTACGCCGACCAACAACATCACCGACACCACCAACCTCATCACCCTCGATAACACCGGGGTGACGGCAGTCTCCGACAGCGTGGCAGGCGTCGGCACCACCAACTCGAACAATTACGCGATCGATACCCAGCGCCCGACTGCGACCATCGCCATGGCCGACACCGCGCTGAAAATCGGTGACACCTCACAGGTGACCATCACTTTCAGCGAAGCGGTGAGCGGGTTCACCAACGCCGACCTGACGATTGCCAACGGTACGCTGACCAATGTCTCCAGTGCCGACGGCGGCATTACCTGGACGGCGACCTTCACGCCGAGCAGCAGCATCAATGACGCGACCAACCTGATCACCCTGAACAACAGCGGTGTCGCGGATCTGGCCGGCAACGCCGGCAGCGGCACCACCGATTCAGCCAATTACGCCATCGACACCGTGCGACCGACAGCGACCATTGTCGTTGCCGACACCAATCTCGCGGCAGGCGAAACCTCTGTAGTGACCATCACCTTCAGCGAAGCGGTGAGCGGCTTCACCGCCGCCGACCTGACGGTGGCCAACGGCACCTTGACCGGACTGAGCAGCAGCGACGGCGGCATCACCTGGACCGCCACGCTGACGCCAACCACGAGCGTCACCGACGCGACCAACCTGATCACCCTGAACAACACCGGCGTCGCGGATCTGGCCGGCAACACCGGTACCGGCACCACCGATTCCAACAACTATGCGATCGATACGCTACGGCCGACGGCAACCATTGTGGTCGCCGACACTGCGCTGAAAATCGGCGAAACCTCGCTGGTGACCATCACCTTCAGCGAAGCGGTCAGCGGCTTCACCAACGCCGATCTGAGCATTGCCAACGGTACGTTGAGCGCAGTCAGCAGCGCTGATGGCGGCATCACCTGGACGGCCACTTTCACGCCGACCAGCAGCATCACCGACGCCACCAACCTGATCACGCTGAATAACAGCGGGGTCGCCGATCTGGCGGGCAATACCGGCGTCGGCACCACCGATTCCAACAATTACGCGGTCGACACCGTGCGGCCGACCGCCACCGTGGTGTTCGCGCAAAACACCTTGAAGATCGGCGACACCTCGCTGGTGACCATCACCTTCAGTGAAGCGGTGAGCGGTTTCACCAACGCCGACCTGACCATCGCCAACGGCACCCTGACGGCGGTCAGCAGTGCGGACGGCGGGATTACCTGGACGGCGACGTTTACGCCAAGCGCGAACATCACCGATGCCACCAATCTGGTGACACTGGACAACACCGGCGTCGCCGACCTGGCCGGCAACGCTGGCAGCGGCACCACCGACTCGAACAACTACAGCATTGATACCCAGCGGCCAACCGCAACCATCGTCATGGCCGATCCTGCCCTGAGCGCCGGCGAAACCTCGCTGGTGACCATTACCTTCAGCGAAGCGGTCAGCGGTTTCACCAACGCCGACCTGACCGTCCCCAACGGTACGCTCACGGCGGTCAGTAGTGCGGACGGCGGCATCACCTGGACGGCGACGTTCACGCCGAACGTGGCGATCAACGACAGCACCAACGTCATCACCCTGGCCAACGCCGGGATCGCTGACCTGGCCGGGAACGCCGGCACGGGCACGACCAACTCCGGCAACTTCACCATCAACACGGTGGCGCCAACCGCCACCATCGTCGTCGCGGACAACAGCCTGACCCTCGGCGAAACGTCGCTGGTGACCATCACCTTCAGCGAAGCCGTGAGCGGTTTCAACAACGCCGACCTGACGATTGCCAACGGCACGCTCAGCGCAGTGAGCAGCAGCGACGGCGGCATTACCTGGACGGCGACCTTCACCCCGACCAGCAACATCACCGACGCTACCAACCTGATCATCCTCGACAACAGTGGTGTGCAAAACGCTTCCGGCAACGCCGGCAATGGCACCACCAACTCGAACAACTACGCCATCGACACTCAGCGCCCGACCGCCACCATTGCACTCGCCGATTCGGCGTTGGGCGTCGGTCAGACCACCACCGTGACCATCACCTTCAGCGAGGCGGTGAGCGGTTTGACTCTGGCTGATCTGACCGTGGCCAACGGCACGCTCTCCGGGCTGAGCACCTCGGACAACATCACCTACACGGCGACGTTTACGCCGTCGGCGGGCATCACCGACACCAGCAATATCATCACTCTGGACAACACCGGCATCACTGACATAGCGGGCAATACCGGCAGCGGCACCACCGATTCGGCCAACTATGTCATCGATAGCCAGCGTCCGACCGCCACGATCGTTATCAGTGACACCGATCTGCGTCCCGGCGAAACTGCGCTCGTCACGATCACTTTCAGCGAGGCGGTCACGGGCTTCGACAATTCCGACCTGAGCGTTGCCAACGGCACGCTGAGCAACGTCTCGTCGAGCGACGGCGGCATCACCTGGACCGCCACGTTTACCCCGACCATTGGCCTCAGCGATGCCACTAACCTGATCGTGCTGAACAACGCGGGCATCAGCGATCTGGCGGGCAATGCCGGCATCGGCATCACCAACTCGGCCAACTACGCGGTGCAGACCGAAGTGCCGACGGCGACCATCGTCGTTGCGGACACCTCGCTCAAGGCCGGTGAAAATTCGACGGTGACCATCACCTTCAGTGAAGCGGTCAGCGGTTTCAGCAACGCTGACCTGACCATCGCCAACGGCACCCTGAGCAATGTGGCCTCCAGCGACGGCGGCATCACCTGGACCGCGACGTTTACGCCGACGGCCAACATCACCGACACCAGCAACCTGATCACCCTCGACAACAGCGGCGTGACCAACGCCTCCGGCAACAGCGGCGTCGGCACCACCGACTCGAACAATTTCGCTATCGACACAGCGTTGCCGACCGCGACCATTGTGGTCGCCGACAATCGTCTGGGCATTGGTGAAACCACCACGGTGACCATCACTTTCAGTGAAGCGGTCAGCGGTTTTGACCTGTCGGACATCAGCGTCGCCAACGGCACACTGGCGAATCTGACCAGCAGCGATGGCGGCATCACCTGGACCGCCACCCTGACGCCAACCGCCAACGTCAACGATGCGACCAACCTGATTATCGTCGACACCGCCGGCGTGCAGGATCTGGCCGGCAACCTTGGCGCCAGCATCGCCATCTCCAACAACTATGCACTCGACGCGATCCGGCCCACGGTGGATATCGTGGTCGCCAATCCGCACCTGGGTATCGGCCAGACCACCACGGTGACCTTCACTTTCAGCGAGGCGGTGAGCAATTTCGACTTGTCCGATCTGAGCGTGACCAACGGTGATCTCAGCAACCTGAGCAGCGGCGATGGCGGCAAGACCTGGACCGCGACGTTCACGCCGACCGTCAATGTTACCGACCCAAGCAACTTCATTGCGCTGGACACCAGCAACGTCACCGACCTGGCCGGCAACGTCGGCAGCACAGTGGCGGTGTCGAACAACTATGCGCTGGACAGTGAGCGCCCGACGGCCACGGTGGTCATCGGCAACCCGAATCTGGGCATCGGCCAGACCTCGCAGGTGACCATCACCTTCAATGAGGCGGTCAGTGGTTTTGATCTGGCGGACATCAATGTCGGCAACGGCAGCCTGTCCAACCTGAGCAGCAGCGACGGCGGCAAAACCTGGACCGCGACCCTGACGCCGAATGCCAACGTCAACAGCGCCAGCAATGCCATCAGCGTCAACAGCGCCGGGGTCAGTGATCTGTCCGGCAACACTGGCAGCGGAATCAACAACTCGAACAACTACGCGATCAACACTGTGCCGCCAGTCGTTCCACCAACGCCGCCCACTGCGCCAACCAGTGTGGTGATTCCCGATCCACTGATTCGCAGCAGCGATCCGGTGGTGCCGCCACCGCCGCCGAACGTCCCGCTGCAACCGATCATTTTCACAGCGCCCACCGGCGATCTCGGTTCACCGCTGACCTTTGCACCCCTGTTCGAGCAACGGGTGATCGGCAATGGCATCCGTCCGTTGGGCGATATCTTCATGAACCACGGTGCCCTCAGCCCGAGCTTCATCGCGCAGGTGTTCAGCAGCAGCGACAGCGGCGGTGATGGCTCCGGCCACGGCTTCCTCGGCTTCGGCGGTGGTGATGGCGGCGTATTCGGTACGAGCACGCTGTCGAGCCTGTTCAACCAGAACAGCGGCGCCGAGCGCGATTCGCTGAACGCGTTTGGCAGTCACTCACTCAAGGCTGGCGACGTTTCTCAAGGCCTGCGTGGCGTATTTGGCGCGCCGACGCTGGGCCAGCAACTGCAACAACTCAAAGACAACGAACAGCACCGGGTCGACAACCTGGCGGCAGCACTGCAACAGGTCGGCATCAGCGAAATATCGGCCTGAAAAACCATAACTCAACACTGTGCGGGACCTAGGGGCGATCCAGGGATGAAGAGAAGTCAGAAGTTGTTCGGCGCCAGCCTGCTGGCGCTGGCGATCAGCGGATGTGCAGTGACCAGTGAACCGATTGAGCGCAGCGTCAGTGAACAGCGTGCCAAAAGCGATCTGCAAGGCATGTACAAGGATCAGGAACCGCTGCGCGGTCCGTTGACCCTGCACCAGGCCATGGCCCGCGCCGTGAAATACAACCTCGAAGGACGCTTGAAGATCATGGAGGAAGCGCTGGCCAAGCGGCAGCTCGACCTCGCCAGTTTCGACATGCTGCCGCGCATGGCGCTGGACGCCGGTTACGTCGGGCGCAACAACGTCAACGCCTCCAGTAGCCAGAGTGTACGCACCGGCACCCAGTCGCTGGAACCGTCGACCTCGCAGGATCGCGACCGCGACGTCGCCGACCTGACCATGGTCTGGAACGTCCTCGACTTCGGCGTCAGCTACATCAGCGCCAAGCAGCAGGGCGACCAGCGTCTGATCGTTCAGGAACGGCGCCGCAAGGTGATCAACACCATCGTTCAGGACGTGCGCTCGGCCTATTGGCGGGCGATGGCCGCCGAACGTCTGCTCAAGCAGATCGACAGCCTGATGGCGCGGGTACAGACCGCCCGCGACAACAGCCAGACCCTGAGCGACCAACGCATTGGCGACCCGGTGCAGTCGCTCGGTTACCAGCGTTCGCTGATCGAGGCGACCCGGCAACTGGAAGAACAACGCCGTGCCTTGTCGCTGGCGAAGACCGAACTGGCGACGCTGATCAACTTGCCGCTGGGCACCCCTTTAACCTTGGCGACCGATGACGGTTATCAGATTCCTGAGCTCAAGGTCGATCTGGCCAAACTCGAACAGGAAGCCCTGACCAGTCGCCCGGAATTGCGTGAGCAGGATTACCAGACGCGCATCAGCGCCGCCGAAACCCGCAAGGCCATGTTGCGCTTGCTGCCGGGCCTTGAGTTCTCTGCCGGCGGTCATTACGACAGCAACTCCTTCCTCGTCGAACAGGGCTGGGCCGACTACGGCGTCAAGGTCACCTGGAACCTGTTCAATGTGATCTCTGCCCCGGCAGCGATCAACGTCGCCAAGGCTGGCGAAGAAGTCGCCACTGCGCGACGTCAGGCGATGTCGATCGCAGTCCTCGCGCAGTTGTATGTAGCGAATGCCAACTATCAAGAAGCCATGCGCCAGTTCAAGACCAACCAACAGTTGTCGGACATCGACGGGCAAATCGTCGGTCAATTGCGCAATCGTCATCAGGCGGCCGGGATTGGTGAACTGGAACTGATTCAAGGCGAGCTGAACAACCTGCAAGCGGACCTGCGTCGCGATCTGTCGTACGCCGATTTACGCAATGCCTACGGCCAGATCTTCGCCAGTGCCGGCCTCGATCCGTTGCCGGATCAGGTGCAGTCGACCGAAGTGCAGTCGATCGCCACCGCGCTGGCCAATCGCGAGTCGGCGTGGGCGTCGGGGGATATTTCGGTGCCGGTGGTGGCGCATGCCCCAGCGCAGTGATGTGCTGGCGCCCGGCGCCAGCATCAGCCGCACGCAACGCGAGGCCCGCAATGGTCATCGGGGTGCGGCGATTCTGCTGACCGGTTTACCGGCGGCAGGCAAATCGACATTGGCGCAAGCGCTGCAGGCCGCCCTGTTCGGGTGTGGCCGGCAAAGTGTGGTGCTCGATGGCGACAGTTTGCGGACAGGGCTCAACCAGGATTTGGGCTTCAGCGATGCCGATCGCCAGGAAAACATTCGCCGCGCCAGCGAACTCGCGGCGCTGCTGGTGGACAACGGGCAGATCGTGATTCTGGCGATGATTGCGCCGCTGGCCGAGCTGCGTGAGGTGTTTGCGCAGCGCTTGGGTGACGACTATCGCGAGGTCTGGTGCAGCGCGTCACTGGCGGTGTGCGAGCAGCGTGATCCGAAAGGGCATTACGCCCGCGCCCGACGCGGCGACCTGCCCGGTTTTACCGGCGTTTGCGCGCCCTATGAGCCACCGGCGCAGCCGTCATTGGTGCTCGACACCGGCGGGAAATCGGTCGACGCCTGTCTCGATCGTCTGCTGACCTGGCTCGGCGAGTGTGCGGTGTTGCCCAAGACATGAGTTGCCCGGCGTATTCGCGATTGCCGGTAACGGTGGATTTGCCCTTGCTGCTGCAGGCACTGGCAGCGATTGCCGACAACGCCTGGCGCAGCCATTTCAATGCAGATTATTTTTCCGGCGACTGGAGCGGTGTGGCGCTCATTTCGGCGGTCGATGCGCTGACCGAGCTGTCTCCCGGGCGCGGTGAGCCGGTGCAGCGTGGCCCTTGGCTGAGTGATGAGCGCTGGCAACAAGGGCTGCAAAATCTTTCACTGGACATCGTCAGCGCGCGATTGCTGCGCCTGGGGCCGGGTGGACGAATTCACCCGCATCGCGATTACGACCTTGATGGCCCGCAGGCCGATCGGCGTTTGCACATTCCGTTGCTCAGTCCGCCGAACGTCGATTTCTGGCTCGACGGGCAGCGCATGCCCATGCAGGCCGGCGAATGCTGGTTTCTTGATCTCGCTCGTCAACATCGTGTGGATAACCGCGATACATCGGCGCGGGTTCATCTGGTGCTCGATTGCCGGCCCGATGCGTGGCTTGAGCAGATGATCAGCGCGGGAGTGGGCAGCACGCCGGAACCGGGTTTGGTGGATACGCCGTTGCAGCGCTTTCAGAGGCTGGTGGCTGAAGATGCTTCGCTGTCTCTGGCCTTGCGTACGCTGCATGATCCAGACGTTTTCATCAATCGAGCGCTGGCGTTGGGCGCTGAGCATGGTTTGTCGTTCTCTTACGAGGAATTGCGTGCAGCGATGCGCGACGGCCGTCGGCAATGGAACGAACAATGGAGCGGGTGAATTTCGACGGCTGGTTGCCGATCCGTGTCTGGCCGGTTGACGGGCAGTGGCAGGTGGACTGGTGCTGGTTCGATGACACGCCGCTGCATCAGCCGTTTTTTCGCGACGCGGTCGAAGATGCATTACGGCTGCCGTTCAATCAGGCGTTTCGGCGCCAGACACCGCTGACAGCGCTGAGCGCATGGCAAGCGCAGAGCCCTGGGCTTGTACCGAGTGCATTTGTGCTGCACGCCTCGCGCTGCGGTTCGACGCTGATCAGTCAGATGCTCGCCCGACTCGACGATCACATCGTCGTGTCCGAGCCACCGCCGCTGGACGCCTTGTTACGCAGTGATCTACCCGCCGGCGAACGCCGGGCCGCCATCATCGGATTGCTCTCGGCCTATGGCCAGCCCCGGCGCGGTGTGGAAAAGCGCCTGGTGATCAAACTCGATGCGTGGAATATCGGTGAATGGCCGCTACTACAGAATTGTTTCGCGGATACGCCGTGGTTGTTTCTCTATCGCGATCCTTTGGAAATTGCCGTTTCTCATCTGCGCCGGCCGGGGATGCACATGGTGCCGGGCATGCTGGGCGAGTGTGTGCTGGAGGACGGTTTGCCGTTCGAGGGGCGCGAAGACTTTATCGCCCGGCGCTTGGGGCGATTGTTGGCGGCGGGGGTGAAGCATTGCCGTGACTCGGGTGGTTTACCGGTGAATTACAGCGAGTTGCCCAAGGCGATGGCGGGGCGGTTGGCGCGGTTTTTCCGCTTGAACGATGAACAGTGCAAGCAGGTCTTTGCAGCGACCGTGCAGCATGCGAAACAGCCCTCGCAAGCGTTCATTGCCGACGGCGAAGACAAACGCCGCGAAGCTTCGGCACTGTTGCGAATGCACGTACAGAATTACACCCGAGCGCCCTACGAGGCGTTGGAAAAACTTCGTCTGAGCGCCACAGGGTCTGCCTCATGACTTGCCGGACAAATCCGCCATGCCCTTGAGCAATTCAATCGGCAACGGAAAGACAATCGTCGAACTCTTGTCGCCGGCAATCGAACTCAAGGTCTGCATATAGCGCAACTGCATCGCCCCGGGTTGACGTCCGAGCATTTCCGCCGCCTGCATGAGTTTTTCCGAGGCCTGCAGTTCGCCTTCGGCGTGAATCACTTTGGCCCGCCGCTCGCGCTCGGCTTCTGCCTGTTTGGCAATGGCGCGCACCATCGACTCGTTGAGGTCGACATGCTTGATCTCGACGTTGGCGACTTTGATCCCCCAGGCATCGGTCTGTGCATCGAGTACCTGCTGGATGTCGATATTCAACTGTTCGCGTTCGGCCAGCAGCTCATCCAGTTCATGTTTGCCGAGCACCGCACGCAGGGTGGTTTGCGCCAGTTGGCTGGTGGCGGAAAGATAATCCTCGACCTGAATAATCGCCTTCTGTGGATCAAGGACGCGGAAATACAGCACGGCGTTGACCTTCACCGACACGTTGTCGCGGGTGATCACATCCTGCGGCGGAACATCGAGCACCACCGTGCGCAGGTCGACCCGAACCATTTGCTGGACCACCGGGATCAGCAGGATCAGGCCGGGGCCTTTGACCTGCCAAAAACGGCCGAGCTGAAACACCACGCCGCGCTCGTATTCACGCAGGATGCGAAACGTCGAGCCGGCGAGGGCAATGACCAGTAACAGCAGCGCGACAAAACCGATTTGCAGACCCATGATCACTCTCCGAGCGGCGCCGCGTCAGCCGCGGCCACTTGCAGCATCAATCCCTTGCGCCCTACCACGCGCACCGATTGCCCGGTGTGCAGCGGTGTCGCGCTGAGCACTTGCCAGCGCTCACCTTGCAGTTGCACCCAGCCGTTACACGCATTGCCCGGTTGCACCGTGGTGATCGCGGTGACACTGCCGAGCAGGCCGGCGTCGCCGCTGACGGCGTGGCGCGGGCGGGTTTTCAGGGCGCGGATCAGCAGCGCGATCAACAGCAGGGCGCTGATCAGACCGAGGCCGATCATCATCGGCACCGGCAGTTCGGCGTTGCTGAGGATCAGCGCGCCGATGACGAACATGATGATCCCGCCCAACCCGATAACGCCGTAATTGGGCAGCGCGGCTTCGGCGATCAGAAAGACGATGCCCAAGGTGATCAACCATAAACCCACCGGGCTCATTGCCGGCAACGGGGTGTCGGCAGCCAGGGCTGAGCCGCTGAACAGCAGGAGCAAGGCAAACGCACAACATCGACTGTTCACGTGACCCTCCGCGAGCGTCATGTCTGGTTCTTACAGTCTAGTTGAGGGATGCAGTGGTTGAATTTTGATCAGTGTGAGGATGTGTCCAGTGAGCGGATTTCCCTGCATCGACGGCCCGCCGAACTAGACTCAAAAGCACGGCAACCACCGTTCAGCGCAACACCGAGGTGCATCATGCGTATGGCTAAAAAGGTGCAGAGCAGCTTGAACCGCGCGCACTGCGAATACGACATCGTCGCCCACCGACATTCGTCCAGCAGCCTGGAAACCGCACGGGTCGCCGGCGTGCCCGCCGAGCGTGTGGCCAAATCGATCATCCTCGACGACCACCACGGCCATTACCTGATGGCCGTGCTACCGGCCAGCCGTCACCTGGATTTGAGCAAAGTGCGCAACAGCGGCGAATGGCAACTGACCCGCGAAAGCAATCTGGCGCACATCTTCGACGACTGCGAACGCGGCGCGGTGCCGCCGCTGGGCGACTCCTACGGGCTGGACATGGTCATCGACCCGCTGCTGACCCGGCAGAAGGATATTTATCTGGAGGCGGGCAACCACAATTACCTGCTGCACATGAGCATGCCGGAGTTTCTGAAAATGGTGCCGCATGCCGAGGTGCGGGAGTTGAGTGATTAGGTTTTGTGGTGCCGGCACCGACGCCTTCGCGAGCAGGTAGACCGCATTCCCCTGTGGGAGCGAGCCTGCTCGCGAATAATCTTCCACACAGCCCATTTTTGAAGGAGTTGATCAATGGAGAGTCCAACGCACAGTTTGCCATCCCTGTTCAAACAACTCGGCCTTCCCGACGATCCGGTCAACATCGACAAATTCATCGCCACCCATTCCCCGCTAAAACCCGAATTGCATTTGGCTGACGCGTTTTTCTGGTCGAAGAGCCAAGCGGAGTTTTTACGGGACGAGATTCTGGATGACGCCGACTGGGCGGAGGTAGTGGATCAGTTGGATGTGTTGTTGCGTAAGGGCAGAAGTGTGTAAAAAAAATTGTAGGAAAAGGCTGAAATGTAAAAAAAACATGCGCGATGTAAAAAAAACTGGGCTTTAATCGTCGCAGTGAATTTTTTGTGTGGACGATGACGATGCCAACTGTTGGATATGCCCACCTGCGTGATGCGCTGAAGCTTAATGCATTTGCCCCCAAGCGCATTGCGATGATCAAACCGGTTACCCGGATTACCTTGATCGGTGAGTGTCTAGCGGTTCCAAACGGCGTCGCGCCGGCACAGGGTTCGACACTTGAGCACATCTTGTTTGCTCTGAAGCATGAGGGAATAAACCTGTGCATTCTTGCTCAGGCGCTTGAAACCGTTGAAGCGGACGAGTTGCTAGGTGAGTTGAGCCGATCACCTAACGGGGTATTTATCCGCAAGGCCTGTTTTCTTTGGGAAAGTTTCACGGGCAAACAGCTGGAATATTCCGTACCGGTTCGGGGCAACGTTGTCGCTTTGTTTGATCCCAAGCGTTATGTCACCGGGCCTGCAATTCGAAATAGTCGTTGGCGGGTAGATTTTAACGGGTTGGGGTCAATGCGTTACTGCACCACAGTCGAGCGTACGACGGAACTGCAGGCGCTGCTTGATCTGGACATCCTTGGTCGAGCCCAGGCTTTTATGGCGACGTTGCCGCCGGAAATGATGGATCGGGCAATCAATTGGGCCTATCTGCATGAGACCCGCGATTCTTTCGCCATTGAGAAAGAAGAGCCCAACGAAGAAAAGTCGCGCCGTTTTGTTCGGCTTCTCCGCCAAGCCCATGAGCGAACAGAGTTGAGCGAAGACTATTTGGTCGAGTTGCAGAACAGTACGGTTTCCAATCCTTTCGATAAAGCTGTGCTTTTCCGTCATGAACAGAACCATTTACACAACGGCTTGAGAGGCGCAGCTGGCGTCAGCTATGTCCCGCCTCCACCGCAATTGTGCAGGGAGTTGATGGACGAGTTGATGAGTTTTGCCAATCACTCAGCCAAGCAGGTTGAACCGTTGATAGCTGCAGCGGTTGTGGCTTTCGGGTTTGTCTTTCTTCACCCGTTCATGGATGGCAATGGTCGACTTTCACGTTTCCTGATTCACCAGACGCTTTGCCACTCTGGCGCTCTAAAAAATGGTTTGTTGTTACCGGTTTCCGTAGCAATGAAACACGAAGAGTCTGGCTATCTCGAAGCGTTAAAGGAGTTCTCGAAACCAGCAAGAGAGTTCTGGAATGTCACTTGGCTGGACGCTGATCAGATGGCTTTCGATTTTATTGGGCACGACTCGATCTATCGATTCTGGAACGGGACTCAATGTGCAGAACTTACCTTGCAGATGGCCTTGCGAGCATTGGAAGTGGAGCTGCGCGAGGAGACCGAGTTTCTTGAAAAATACGACTACGTCATCAAAGAGGTGAATGGGCGTTTTGACGTACGGGGGAGCGACCTCTCGAAACTGGTAATGATGTGTCTGGACAACGGTGACAAAGTTTCAAAGCATCGACGTAAGCAGTTTCAGTTCAGCGTGCCGGAGGAGGTTTTCGATTTCATTGAGCAGATAGCGGGTGATTTCGATTCGGTAGGCTAACCCTGAACAGGCAATTTGTTTCAAAACTTGACTGAAATTCCCCTCCAATGCGATATTGATAGTTAGCAAACTAACAGTGTGCATTCCCCCGTGCCGAACGATCTCGACGCTCTCCAGATGAATATCAGCAGTGCCATGGTGGTGGCCGCCAGGCATTGGCGGAAGATCTGCCAGACCACGCTGGTCAACTACGGAATCTCCGAAGCCTGCGCCGTGCCGCTGTTGATGATCGGTCGCTTGGGCGAGGGCGTGCGCCAGGTGCAAGTGGCGCAGGCCGCCGGGATGGAGAGTCCGTCGCTGGTGCGTCTGCTCGATCAGTTGTGCCATTCCGGTTATGTCTGCCGCACCGAAGATGCTCAGGATCGCCGCGCCAAGTGCCTGAGCCTGACCGACACCGGGCGTGAACTGGTGCAGGCGGTCGAGATCGAACTGGTGCGCTTGCGTCATGAGGTGCTTGAAGGCATCGATCAAAGCGATCTGGAAGCTACGCTTCGGGTACTCAGAGCTTTTGAGGCGGCCAATCCGCCTGTGGTGGTCAATTCTTGAACGGTTTTTTCTCCGGCATTCCGCCGGCCCGCGACTGGTTCTACGGGATCCGGACTTTTGCAGCGTCGATGATCGCGCTGTACATCGCCTTGCTCATGCAAATGCCGCGTCCGTATTGGGCGATGGCCACGGTGTATATCGTCTCCAGCCCGTTTCTCGGGCCGACCAGTTCCAAGGCGTTGTACCGTGCCATCGGTACTTTTCTCGGTGCCGCGGCGGCGGTTTTTTTCGTGCCGATGTTCGTCCAGAGCCCGTATGTGCTGGTGGTGGTCATCGCGCTGTGGACGGGGATTCTGTTGTTCATGTCCCTGCATTTGCGCACGGCCAACAGCTACGCGCTGATGCTCGCCGGTTACACCTTGCCGCTGATTGCCTTGCCGGTGGTGGATAACCCGCTGGCGGTGTGGGACGTGGCGGAAGCGCGCACGGAAGAGATTTTTCTCGGCATCGCCGTCGCTGCGGTGGTCGGTGCGATGTTCTGGCCACGGCGTCTGGCGCCGGTGTTCAACGATGCTGTGAGCAAGTGGTTCGCCGACGCAACGACCTACAGCCTGAAATTCCTCAGCCGCGATGTGCAGCCAGAAGAAGTCACTGCTCTGCGCATGGCCATGGTCGCCAACTTCAACAGCCTTGAGCTGATGATCGGCCAGTTGCCTCACGAAGGCTCGCGACCGCAAACCGTGCGCAATACCAAAGAGTTGCGCGGGCGCATGATTCATCTATTACCGGTGATCGATGCGCTGGAAGACTCGCTCTACGCCCTCGAACGGCGTACCCCGGAATTGGTGGAAAAATTCGAACCGCTGCTGGCCGCGACCCGCGAGTGGCTCGCTCACCAGGACGCCGATCTCGATCGCTGGCAAGCGCTGAAAGATCAGCTCGAAGCCTTGCAACCGAGCGTCGAGGCGCTTGAGGATCGCAGGCAACTGCTGTTCTCCAACTCGATTTATCGCCTCGGCGAATTCATCGATTTGTGGCAGGACTGCCGCAGCCTGCAGGACGCGATTCTTTGCGAGCGCCAGGACAGCTGGCGCGCGGTGTATCGCCACTGGCGTCTGGGTCGGCTGACACCGTTTATCGACCGTGGGCTGATGCTCTACTCGGTGGCCTCGACGATTCTGGCGATCATCACTGCTTCGGTGTTGTGGATTCTGCTCGGTTGGCCGGACGGCGGCAGCGCGGTGATTCTGGCGGCGGTGGCGTGCAGTTTTTTCGCCTCGATGGACGATCCGGCGCCGCAGATTTACCGGTTCTTTTTCTGGACCGGGATGTCGGTGCTGTTCGCCAGCCTTTACCTGTTTTTGATTCTGCCCAACCTGCATGACTTTCCGATGCTGGTGTTGGCGTTTTCCATCCCGTTTATCTGCGTCGGCACCCTGACCGTGCAGCCGCGTTTCTACCTCGGCATGCTGCTGACACTGGTCAACACCTCGTCGTTCATCAGTATTCAGGGCGCTTACGACGCGGACTTTTTCGCCTTCGTGAACTCCAACCTGGCGGGGCCGATAGGTCTGTTGTTCGCGTTTATCTGGACGCTGGTGGCGCGCCCGTTCGGCGCCGAGCTGGCGGCCAAGCGCCTGACGCGTTTCAGCTGGAAAGACATCGTCCACATGACCGAGCCGGCCAACCTCGCCGAGCACCGCAAATTGGGTGTGCAGTTGCTCGATCGGCTGATGCAGCACCTGCCACGTCTGGCCTTGACCGGGCAGGACACCGGCATCGCCATGCGCGAAGTGCGCGTCGGCCTGAACCTGCTCGATTTGCTCGCCTACACCCCACGGGTGACCGGTGCGCCGAACCTGTTGTTGCAGCAAGTGGTCAGTGAAGTCGGCGAGTATTTCCGTGCCTGCCTCAAGGCTGGCGAACGCTTGCCGGCCCCGGCTCCGTTGCTGATGACCCTGGATCGCACCCGCCGTGCGCTCAGTGGCCACGGCGACGATGAAACCCGGCTAAACCTGTTGCACGCCTTGAGCGGTTTGCGTCTGGCGTTGTTGCCCGGCGTTGAATTCGTTTCCAGCGCCGAGCCCGAAGAACCGCTGCCCGATGGAGCGCCCCTATGATCGGTGATCTGGACATCAGCGGCATTTTCCTGCCGACCCTGCTGGTGTTGATGGGCATCACTTATGTGCTGTTTTTGCTGGTGCATGCCGTGCTCACGCGCGTGCACTTTTACCGTCTGGTCTGGCACCGGGCATTGTTCAACGTGGCCCTCTACGCGGTACTGCTGTACGGCGTGGACTCACTCAGTCGATACCTGATGACATGAAAAAACCGTTCTTGACCATCGGTCGCGTGGTACTGACCCTGCTGATCGTGACTTTTGCCGTTGTCCTCGTCTGGCGCATGGTGATGTATTACATGTTTGCGCCGTGGACCCGTGACGGCCACATTCGTGCCGACATCATCCAGATCGCCCCGGACGTGTCCGGACTGATCCAGCAGGTGGAAGTGAAAGACAACCAGTTGATCAAGCGTGGCCAGGTGCTGTTCAGCATCGACCAGGATCGCTTCAAACTGGCCCTGCGCCAGGCCAAAGCGGCTGTTGCCGACCGCGAAGAAACCCTCGCTCAGGCCCAGCGCGAAGCCAAGCGTAACCGTGGCCTCGGCAACCTCGTACCGGCTGAGCAATTGGAAGAAAGCCAGTCGAAGGTTGCCCGCGCGCAATCGGCACTGGCCGAAGCCATGGTCACCGTGGACAGCGCCCAGCTCAACCTCGACCGTTCGGTGATTCGCAGCCCAGTCGACGGTTACGTCAACGACCGCGCGCCGCGTCCGCAGGAATTCGTCACCGCCGGGCGTCCGGTGTTGTCGGTGGTCGACAGCAATTCGTTCCACATCGACGGCTATTTCGAAGAGACCAAACTCGACGGCATTCATGTCGGCCAGTCGGTGGATATCCGTGTGATCGGCGACCGCGCGAAATTGCGCGGGCATGTCGAAAGCATCGTCGCCGGCATCGAAGACCGCGACCGTACCAGCGGCAGCAACCTGCTGCCGAACGTCAACCCGGCGTTCAGTTGGGTGCGGCTGGCGCAGCGGATTCCGGTGCGGATTGCCTTTGACGATGTGCCGGAAGACTTCCGCATGATCGCCGGGCGTACTGCCACCGTTTCAATCATCGAAGGCTCGAAAGTCGACGATAAAAACCAGGAGCCCGCGCAATGAGCAGGGCGCTGATGATCGCCGGGTTGGGCGTGATGCTGTCGGCCTGTCAGATGGTCGGGCCGGATTATCACGTGCCTGAGGAGGCAGCGGTTCAGCGCAAGGATTTTCAGGGCGAACTGGCGGTGGCCGGCAAACCTGTAGTTTCGGCGCCGGTGCCGGCGGATTGGTGGCGTCTTTATAAGGATGCGCGGCTTGATCAACTGGTGCAGCAGGCCATGGCCTCCAACACCGATTTGCGCGTCGCGGCGGCGAACCTGCAACGGGCTCGCGCTCAGGTCGATGAGGCCGAAGCCGCGGGCGGCTGGAGCGCAGGTGTGAAGATGGGCGCGCAGCGTTTGCAAGAGTCTGGTCAGGCATTCTTGCTGCCGGAAAAAGTCCCGGTCGATAACGTCGGCGACATCGGCATCAGCGCTTCTTATCAGTTCGATCTGTGGGGCACTTTGCAACGCGGCATCGAAGGCGCGAAGGCCAATGCCGACGCGACCCAGGCCGCGGCTGATACCGCGCGCATCACCTTGGTGGCGGACGTGGTTCGCGCTTACACCCAAGTCTGCGCGGCCAACGAAGAACGCGAAATTGCCCAGCACTCTCTCGACCTGCAATCGCAAAGCACCACGCTGATCCAGCGGCTGCGTGACGCCGGTCGTGGTGACGAAACCCAGGTCACCCGTTCGCAAACCCAGTTCAAATCTCTGCGCGCCGACTTGCCGCGTTATGAGGCCGCGCGTCAGGCCGGGCTGTTCCGTTTGTCGATGTTGCTGGCGAAACCGGTTGATCAGTTGCCCGCCGGCACCGCGACCTGCGCCGAGTTGCCGAAAATCGCCCAGTTGGTGCCGGTAGGCGATGGCGCTGCGCTGCTCAAACGTCGCCCGGACATTCGCCAGGCCGAACGTCGTCTGGCCGCTTCGACCGCCGGCATCGGCGTCGCCACTGGCGAGTTGTATCCGGACATCAGTATCGGCGCGACCATCGGCACTGTTGGTCTCATCGATGACTTGGGTGATCCGTCGACCAACCGCTGGGGTTTCGGCCCGTCGCTGAGCTGGAAAGTGCCGACCAACGGCGCTCGTGCGCGAATCCGCGAGGCAGAAGCGGCGACCCAAGGCGCACTGGCGCACTTCGACGGCGTGGTGCTCAACGCCATTCGCGAAACCCAGACCGGTCTGGCTCAGTACAGCGCCTTGCTGCAACGCCGCGATGCGCTGGCCGATGCCGAGCAGTCAGCGAAACTGGCCGCCGACCAGACGCACCGCTTCTTTCAGGCCGGTCGCGAGTCGTTCCTCGCCGACCTGCAAGCGACCCGCACCTACACCGATGTCACCGCGCAACTGGCCGCCGCCAACACCCAGGTCGCCATG
The DNA here is from genome assembly GCF_977020205.1 of Pseudomonas sp. AIG. NCBI lineage: Bacteria > Pseudomonadati > Pseudomonadota > Gammaproteobacteria > Pseudomonadales > Pseudomonadaceae > Pseudomonas > Pseudomonas sp. AIG. The sequence continues at coordinate 46,678 of NZ_CDROCK010000013.1, forward strand.
AGCCAGATCGATTTGTTCCTCGCCCTGGGCGGCGGTTGGGAAAGCGGACGAACGCACGCTGCAAGCCCCGGCAAACCCTGAGGCCGTTGCTATGCTTTGAAGTGTTGGAAGGGCGCCCCGAGCAAGGTGCCGTTTCAGCGCACATTGCTAGCGCTGGTCTAGGGGAAACCAATAATGAAAAACCCTTACGCTCTCGGCTTCTGGTGCGCCCTCGCAGCGCTGGTGCTGCTCTCGGCCACCTATTTCTACGGCATCATGCTGGCCCACCAGATCGACAAGGCGATGGTATTCCTCGACAGCGCAACGGCGTTGATTGCGGTCATGGCAATCGTTGTCGTGGCGTGGGCGTCGGTTCAGGTGCAGCGGGTCAAGAAACGGCAGCTTGAACAGGGCAAGACATTGGTGCTGATCTGGGACACCAAAGTCGCCCTGCGCCGGGTCGAAACCGTGTTCGACCGGTATTTCTGGGGCAGTTACTGGCAACCCGGCCGCACCTTCGCCGAAGTCATGGGCGAACTCACCGGCACACCGCTGGAAAAAAGCCTCGAAGCGCTGAAAAAACAGTGCCTGGAACTCGACAAGCAGATAGATGGCGAGGGCTGGCACTGGCTCAACAATGCCCGGGAATTGTCCGATGTCGCGACGGCCATGGCCCGCGAGCGCTATCAGCTGGATTTCTGTGACCCGCGCGCTGACGGGCCGGGTGGGGCGGTGATTGATCGGGATTTTGAAGTGCTGGTGTACACCTGGACCGCACGCCTCAAAAGCTTTGATCATCAGCTGGATGAGATCGAGGTTCAGTATTCCTGATTCCCGCCGAATCGACCGGCCTCATCGCGAGCAGGCGAAGGCCTACATTTGGAATGCGTTCCCCTGTAGGCCTTCGCCTGCTCGCGATGGCGACTTAAAAAACACCGAAACTCTCACTGCCCGCCCACTGTCCACTCCCCATAGACACTCTTTAACCTTTAAACATTGGGCCACCTTGCGCGCCCGGTGCTAATCTCCACCGCTGAATTCAGCGCAGTCGAGCCGCGACCCGGTCACGGGTTCAGGGAAGACGACCACACTCACAGCCACGGAAATCGATCAGGTCATTCATGAATAAATCAGCAGGCGTGCTCCTCGGAATTGTTGTTGCCATCGGCGCGATCAGCGCGGGTGGGGCCTGGTACACCGGGACCAAGATTGAAGGCGTGCTGAACAACGCCGTCAGCAATGCCAACAAAGAGCTGCAAACCGCCATGGCCGGCTCCAACGGCACCGCGTCGCTGGAGCTGGTGTCGCTGGATCGCCACACTTTCACCAGCACCGCGCACTATCGCCTCAAGGGTGAAGGCGAGATGTTTGGCGACAAGCCGGTCGAACTGTTGTTTGTCGACCACATCGAGCATGGGCCGCTGCCGTTCTCGCGTCTGGTTTCGCTGAAATGGCTGCCGGTCATGGCCACCAGCAACTACGAGCTGGAAAAAAACCCGGCCACCGAAAAATGGTTCGCCGCCACCAAGGGCGCCGCGCCGCTCAAAGGCGTGACCAGCATCGGCTACGACGAATCCACCACCAGCACCCTCGACCTGCTGCCGTTCGAAACCGCGCTGGATGAGCAGTCGAGCCTGAAATTCTCCGGCCTGACCATGAACATTTCTGCCAACGCCCAGGCGCAGAAGGTCAAGGCGGACGGTTACATGGACAACCTGAAACTGGTCACCGTGGCTGAAGATCAGGCGCCAGTGCAGGTCGAGCTCAACGGTCTGACCCTGGCCAGCAACCTTGCCAAGAGCAGCTACGGCTACTACACCGGGGAAAACACCCTGGTGCTGACCAACAGCAAAACCACCTTCGGCACCAAGCAATCGGTGCTCGGCGTGAAGAACTTCGAAATGAAGAACCTCACCGAAGAAAACGGCAGCAATGCGTCTGGCCGTGCGGACTACAAGATTGGCGAAGTCAGCCTCAACGACAAGAAAATCGGCTCGGCGAACATGGCCATGAGCCTGAAAAACCTCGACATCCCGTCGACCATGTCGCTGATGCAGATCTACCAGACCAAATTGCAGCCATACGAAAAAGCCGCCGCCGAAGCCGCCGCTCAAGGTTTGCCAGCACCCGAGCTGAACCTGACCGACGCTGAAAATGCCCAGGTCAAAGCCGACCTGCAAAAACTGCTGGCCGCCGGCCCGCAGTTTGCGCTGGAAAACCTTTCGTTCAACACCGCCAACGGTGAGAGCAAGGCCAATCTGGTCATTGACCTGACCAAACCGCAATCGATGGATCTGCCGCCGGATCAACTGGGCAAACAACTGATCGCGTTGCTTGATCTGAATATCCAGGTTTCGAAGCCGATGCTGATCGATCTGCTCAGCGTGCAGGCGCAACTGGATGGTCAGACCGATGCCAAGGCCATCGTCGATCAGTCCAAGGAAGCGGCCGACATGTTCGCCGGCATGGCGGTCGGTTCGCAGTTGGCCGTTGTCGATGGCACCAATGTGGTGACCAAGCTGCATTACGCCGCGAATCAGGTCGAATTCAACGGCCAGAAGATGACCGTCGAGCAGTTCGTCGGCTTCCTGATGAGCAAGTTCGCGGGCGTCACGCAAGTGCAGTAATTCTGCGTCCTTAATAGCAACGCCCGGCCTCTGTATCGCACAGACGCCGGGCGTTTTGCTGTCTGGCGTTCGGGTTTTCGGTGTGCTGGCTGAACCGCCAGCACGATTCTGAACAATTATTGTGTTCTGGATATTGCTCTACGCTTGCGTGCAAGACTGCCTGACTAAGCTTGGCCGTTGCATGTGCATTGGCGGCCACCGTTACGAATGGGCAAGGAGGGCATTGCGACCCGGCTGGCCATGTAAGGATGCTGACGAATGCCGCGTATTGATGTTCCTGTATTACATCGTGGTTTACGCCCTTTGTTTCGAGTCGCGCTGTGCAGCCAGTTGCTCTGGCCGGCGCTGGCGTTTGCCGACACACCCTACGATCAGATGGTGCGCGACGCCCGTGCCGGGCAGTACACGCCGGCGCTGACGGTTTTGCGCCAGGTGCCACCCGGCCAGTCGAGCACCGGGCAGATCAGTGATCACCTGCAAATCGCCAGTTGGGCTGGCCTCGATGCCGAAGTGGTGCAGGTCTATGAAACCCAGGGCCGCGATCGCGTCCTGCCGGTTCAGGCGCTGACCGCCACCGCCCGCGCCTACCGCAACCTCAAGCGCTGGGATCAGGCGACTCAGGTCTACAACAAGGCCTTGGCGCTGGAGCCGGATAATGCCGACCTGCAATTGGGCCTGGCCCTGACTCAGGCTGACGCTGGTAAACCCGACGAAGCGGTGACCCGCGCCAAAGCGCTGGTGGCGGCCAAGCCCGATGATCCTTCGCGCCGTCTCGCCTTGGGCTACGCCCTGACCCGCGACAACAAACCCTACGATGCCCTGTTCGAATACGATCAGGCCTTCAAGCGCGCCGGCACTAAACCGGAAGTCGCCCGCGAATACGTGGTCGCCTTGCAAAAGGCGCGTCTGCCGGAGCCGGCGCTGCGCCTGGCCAATCAACGTCCGGGCCTGATCGATCCGGTGACCCTGCGTCGCCTCGAAGGCGATCTCGCCGCCGAGCGCGTACGCCTGGCCGAACTCGCCACCCGCAGCGAAAAAGAGCGCTACGTCATCGCCGACCGCGCGTTGGCCGATTACGACAAACTGCTCGCCACCTGGACACCCGACTCGACCGCCCACGACGACGTGATTCGCTGGCGCATTGACCGCATGGGTGCGCTCAAGGCCCGCGCACGCACCGCCGACGTCATCACCGAGTACCAGAAGCTGCAAGCCGAAGGCGTGAAGATTCCGACGTACGCCCTGCGCTGGGTAGCGGCGTCGTATCTGGATCAACGCCAGCCAGAAGTCGCTACCGACCTCTATCGCCAGGTGTTGTCGGCGCCGGACGCTGATGTCGGTGATCGCCTCGAAGACACCACGGCGCTGTACTACTCGCTGCTGGAAAGCGACCGCGCCGAAGAGGCACGCAAGGTCGCCGAAGACTTGGCCAAGACTCAGCGCCCGCGTATCGAGTTAAAAGGCTTGCCGATCGGCAACCCCAACGATGAATGGATGGACGCCCAGCAACTGGCGGCGCAGGCCGGCACCTACGGTTCCGATCTGCCCCATGGCGAGGAGCGCTTGCAGACGCTGGTCGATCAGGCGCCGGGTAACGTCGGTTTACGTCTGGCTCAGGCCGACTTGTACCTGGCCCGCAACTGGCCGCGCCGAGCAGAAATGCAGCTCAAGGAAACCGAGAGCATGGTGCCGCGCGACATGGGTCTGGAAATCGGTCAGGCCCACACCGCCATGGAACTGCAGGAATGGCGGCAAATGGATGCGCTGACCGACGACGTCGTCGCCCGTTATCCGGATAACCGCCAGGTGCAGCGTCTGGCCCGTGAGCGCGAAGTGCATGACATGTCGGAACTGCGCGTCGAAGCTTACGGCGGCAAGGCCAATGGTGGCGGCAGCGGCGATGCCGGCGCCGTCAGCGGCAGCCGCGATTTTGGCATCCAGACCACCCTGTACAGCCCGCCCATCGATGAAGACTGGCGCGTGTTCGCCGGGGCCGGTTATGCCACCGGCGACTTCGCTGAAGGCACCGGTAACCATCGCTTCCAGCGTGTTGGCCTGGAGCGCCGTACCCGCGACATGACCCTTGAAGCGGAAGTTTCCAATCACTCCTACGGTTTCGGCGACAAACAGGGCGCGCGTCTGGCGATCGCCCGAGACATCAACGACAACTGGCAATACGGCGGCAGCCTTGAATACCTGTCGGCCGAGACGCCGTTGCGCGCGCTTAACAGTGACATCAAGGCTAATGGCGGCAGCGGTTTCATCCGCTGGCGCGCCAACGAAAGCCGCGAGTGGCGCCTGTCGGTGAGCCCGTCGCACTTCAGCGACGGCAACAACCGCGTTGAAGCCTTGCTCACCGGTCGCGAGGGCGTCTACAGCGCGCCGAACGTGCAGGTCGATGCCGGGCTGGAAGTTGGCACCAGCCATAACTCCAAGTCTGATGACGTGCCGTACTTCAACCCCAAAAGCGACTTCAGCGTGATGCCGCTGGTCAACGTCAATCACGTGCTCTACCACCGCTACGAAACCTCCTGGAGCCAACAATTCCAGGCCGGGGCAGGTACGTACAGCCAGCGTGATCACGGCACCGGCGGTATGGCCTTGCTCGGCTACGGCCAGCGTTATGCCTGGAACGACGTGTTCGAGGTGGGCGGCTTGTTCAGTGTGATCAACCGGCCTTACGACGGTGATCGGGAGACCGATCTGCGTCTGCTCGTCGACCTCACTTTCCGCTTCTAGAAGAGTTTGAAGATGCCTTTGATTTCGCGTTTCATCCTTCTGCTGGGAGCGCTGCTGGTCAGCGCCTGCGCCCAGCAAGCTCCGGCCTTCGCGCCGCCGTCCGAGCGTCCGCTGGCGGCCAGTGAAAAACCGTGGCCGAAAAATCACGTGCTCGGCATCGCCTATCACGATGTTGAAGACCGCGATCCCGATCAGGCCGTTGTGGCGGTGCGCACCGAACGCATGATCGAACAACTCGCGTGGCTGCGCGAGAACGGCTACAAACCGGTGACGGTCGACCAGATCATGGCCGCGCGCAAGGGCGGCCCGGAGCTGCCAGCGAAAGCGATCCTGCTCAGCTTCGACGATGGTTATTCGAGTTTCTACACCCGCGTACTCCCCGTTTTGCGCGCCTATAACTGGCACGCGCTGCTGGCGCCGGTCGGCAGCTGGATCGACACGCCGCTCAATCAGCCAGTGGATTTCGCCGGTGCCCCGCGTGCGCGTTCCGACTTTTTGACCTGGGATCAGGTGCGTGAAATCTCGCAATCCGGTCTGGTCGAAATCGCCGCTCACACCGACGCCAATCACAAAGGGATTCTGGCCAACCCGCAGGGCAATATGCAGCCGGCGGCAGCGACCCGGCGCTACGATCCAGTGACCAAGCGCTATGAATCCGAAGCCGATTTTCAGGCGCGGATTCGTACCGATGTGAGCAACATCTCGGAGAAAATCCGCAAGGTCACCGGTAAGAAGCCGCGCGTCTGGGTCTGGCCGTACGGCACGGCGGACGGTACTTCGTTGACCGTGGTCGGTGAGCAGGGCTATGAAATGGCCCTGACCCTGGACGACGGTCTCGACGCCCTCGACAACCTGATGAGCAGCCCACGCTTCCTTGTGGCCTCCGATCCTGACGGCGAGCACTTCGCCAACAGCATCGTCGGTGTGCAATCGGATTTCGCCATGCGCGTGGTCCACGTCGATCTCGACAATGTCTACGACCCGGATCCGGCGCAACAGGACATCAACCTCGGCAAACTGGTGCAGCGTATGGCTGACATGGGCGCCAACACGGTGTTCCTGCAAGCCTTCGCCGATCCCAAGGGCGATGGTCTGGTGCACTCGCTGTACTTCCCCAACCGCCACTTGCCGGTACGTGCGGACATCTTCGACCGTGTCGCCTGGCAACTGCGCACCCGTGCCCATGTGAAAGTTTTCGCGTGGATGCCGGTGCTGAGTTTCGGCCTCGATTCGAAACTGCCTCGGGTCACGCGCTGGGATCCGAAAACCGGCACCACAGCAGTCGATCCGGACCAGTACAAACGCCTGTCGCCGTTCGATCCCGAGGTGCGGCGGATCATCGGTGAAATCTATGAAGACGTGGCGCGCCTGACTTCGGTCGACGGCATCCTCTACCACGACGACGCGGTACTGTCGGATTTCGAAGACGCCAGTCCTGAAGCCTTGAAAGCCTACGCCGCCCATGGTTTGCCGGACTCGATTGCCGCCCTGCGCGACGACCCGGCAGCGATGCAGCGCTGGACACGCTTCAAGAGCCAATTCCTGATCGACTTCACCAACGAGCTGACCGCCAAAGTCCGTGCGATTCGAGGCCCGCAGGTGCAGACCGCGCGCAACATCTTCGCCGAGCCGATGCTCAATCCCGGCAGCGAAGCCTGGTACGCACAGAACCTCGACGACTTCTTGCAGACCTACGACTGGACCGCGCCGATGGCCATGCCATTGATGGAAAAACAGACCCAGGCGCAGTCCGGCCCGTGGTTGGAGGCGTTGGTGGCTACGGTCAAGAAACGTCCCGGCGCGCTGGATCGCACGGTGTTCGAATTGCAGGCACGCGATTGGACCAAGAAGGATCAGGCCGACATCGACGGCGCGCACCTGGCGGACTGGATGGGCCGTCTCAAGCGTCAGGGCGCGACCAGTTTCGGTTACTACCCGGACAACTTCCTCGACAACCTGCCGGACCTGAAAACCGTAAGGCCTGCACTCTCCAACAAATGGAATCCATAACATGCTGGATAGACTGTTAGCCCTGCTTGTTCTGGCGCTCGTCCTCGGCGTGCCGCTGGGCCTGATCTTCCTGGTCACCGGGCAGTTCCTGATGGACTTCGTGTTCTTCTACCCGCTGTTCATGTCCGGGTTGTGGATCGCCGGTGGTCTGTATTTCTGGCTGCACTGGGAGCGCCACTGGCCGTGGCAGGACGACACCCTGCCACCGCCACTGGAAGGCGAGCCGCTGATCTCGATCCTGATTCCTTGCTACAACGAAGGTGACAACGCCGCCGACACCATCCACGCGGCGCTGGCCCAGCATTACCCGAACATCGAAGTCATCGCGATCAACGACGGCTCCAAGGACAACACTGCCGAAGTGCTGGATGCGCTGGCCAAGGAAGATCCGCGTCTGCGCGTGCTGCATCTGGCGGAGAACCAGGGCAAAGCGGTCGCCTTGCGCATGGGCGCTATCGCCGCGCGCAGTGAATATCTGGTGTGCATCGACGGTGATGCGCTGTTGGCGCCGAACACGGCGGCTTATCTGGTCGCGCCGATGCTGGATAACGCACGCCTTGGTGCGGTGACCGGCAACCCGCGGATTCGCACGCGTTCGACGCTGGTCGGGCGGGTGCAGGTCGGTGAGTTCTCATCGATCATCGGGCTGATCAAGCGTACGCAACGGGTGTTCGGGCGGATCTTCACAGTGTCCGGGGTGATCGTCGCGTTCCGCCGTACCGCGCTGAACCGCGTCGGTTACTGGAGCCCGGACATGATCACCGAAGACATCGACATCAGCTGGAAGCTGCAACTCGATCACTGGAGCATCTTCTACGAGCCGCGCGCGCTGTGCTGGATCCTCATGCCGGAAACCCTCGGCGGCTTGTGGAAGCAGCGTTTGCGCTGGGCCCAGGGCGGTGCCGAAGTGCTGTTCAAGAACATTCGCGGCATCTGGCAGTACCGCCATCGATACCTGTGGCCGCTGCTGTTCGAATACTGCCTGTCGACCGGTTGGGCGTTTACCTTCCTGCTCTCGGTGATTTTCTGGGGCGTCGGCAAGTTTGTGGTCATGCCCGAGGCGATCGCAGTGGATCACCTGATGCCGCCGGCATTTACCGGGTTGCTGCTGGCGTTTGTTTGTCTGGTGCAGTTCGCCGTCAGCATCATCATCGACCGCCGCTACGAGCCGGGGTTGGGCAAGACCATGTTCTGGGTGGTCTGGTACCCGATTGCGTTCTGGTTTGTCAGTTTACTGACCACGCTGGTCAGCTTCCCGAAAGTCTTGTTCGGTCAACATCAGAAACGTGCGCGTTGGGTCAGTCCTGACCGGGGTATCAAACCGATCGGCGACGACGAAGAGGAGGTCATCAAATGAAAATGATCCGGACCCGCCAGCGGCCCTTTCTGGTCGTGGTCGATGTGGTGCTTACCGTGGTGGCGTGGGTGGGGCTGCTGTTCTTGCTGATACGTGGGTTATGGCCATTGATTGAAACCCATGCCGGTGGACCGCGTATCGATAACTCGGCGTTCGAAGCGCTGGGCACGTTGCAGATTTATCTGTGGGTAGCGTTGGTCAATGCGGTGATTCTGATCGGTTGGGCGCGTTATCAACAGCGCAAAAGCCGCAGTTTCGCCCAGCGCCGGTTGCCGTCGCCGGTAATCGACGATGAAGGGCTGAGCAAGAGTTTCAAACTCTGCGATGAGCGCTTTCAGAAGCTGCGCACGCCTGGGGTGATGACCATCCACAACGATCAGGAAGGTGACATCAGCCATGTGGTGACGCATTTCTGGCCGGTGCAACAGCAGGAATTGCCACCGCCGCTGGCACCGCTGGAGCATCCACGGGTGATCTTTCTGCATGCTGAAGATGACGATAATCGCGAGCCCTTGCTTCGTTAATTGATCGTTCCCACGCTCTGCGTGGGAATGCCTCTTGGGACGCTCCGCGTCCAGTGACGCGGAGCGTCACGGGCTGCATTCCCACGCAGGAGCGTGGGAACGATCAAGCGTAATCGCGGATCAGTTCCCAAGCCTCTTCCATCGGCAGCGGTTGCTTCATGCGCTCGGTGAGTAACGCGATCGCTCTTTCTTTCTCGCAAGCCACGGCGGCAACTACCATACCGTTTCTACCGAACAGCCCAATAAATGGCGGATGTTCAGGCTCGCCGAGAAACTCCACCTCATCCCAGTGCTCAGCGTGGCCGAGGTAGTCGTAATTCTTGCCGAAGTGCCAGGTCCAGAAGAACGGCACGTCGAGGTAATGTTCGTCGCCACCGAGCATGTTGGCGGCAGCGATGCGCGCGTGCTGCTGGGCCAGGCGCCAATGTTCGATCCGTTGCGCCTGGCCGTGGAGCGGGAACGTGGCGATGTCGCCGATGGCCCACAGATTTTCGCTCACACGCATGCCGTCATCGACGCGCAGTGACTGATCCTTTTCCCTCGGCAGTGACGCGAAAGCTTCGGTGGCTGGTTGTACACCGATCCCGACCAGTACCAGATCCGCAGAAAGCCGCAGGCCATTGTCCAGCAGCACCGCTTCGACCTTGCCCTCACCGATGATCTCGGTGGCTTCGTGCTCGGTGATGAACTTCACGCCGTTTTCCTCGTGCAAAGCGCGGATGGCTTTGCCCACGGCCTCGCCAAACTGCGCGGCGAAGGGAATCGCGTGGCGAGCCAGCACCGTGACGTCGAGGCCATACTGGCGCAGGGCCGAGGCGCATTCGAGGGCGATAAAGCTGTCACCGATGATCACGGCGCGTTGATCGGGGCTGGCCGCTTTCATGATCTGTTCGGCTTGGGCTTTTGAGCGCAGCACGAACACCTGCGGAAGTTCGGCTCCGGGTAACTTCAGCGGGTTGGGCTCACCGCCAGTGGCCAGCACGGCCGCGTCATAGCGCAAGATCTGGCCATCGCTCAAGTGCAAAACCTTGCTTGAGGCGTCGAGCGAGGTGATCTCGTTTTCCAGTCGCTCAATACGCTGCTCTTTATAAAAAGCTTCATCTCGCAGCGGAGGGGTTTCCTCGGGGGGCATTTCTCCAGCGAGGACAAATTTGCTCAGCACCGTGCGGTCGTAACCGGCATCCGCCTCGCGATCAATCATCACGATCCGGCCACCAAAGCCCTTTTCCCGCAGCGCCGCCGCACAAGCGGTGCCGGCCGCACCCGCGCCGATAATCACGAAAGTACGCGGATCGTCCGATGGCGGCGTATGTGTATCCGGCAATGACTGGTCATCGACCCATACCTCATCGCCACGCAGTTCCAGCGGATAGCGCTTGAGACTGTCGAGCGCCGGTGGCTCGCACAGCGCGCCGTCTTCTGCGCGAAACGCAGCCTTGTGCCACGGGCAGATCAGGCGCCCGTGACACAACGCACCGTCAGCCAGCGGCGCCCCGGCATGTGGGCATTCACCCTGAAAGGCGCGTAGCTGCTCACCGACGCGCAGCAGCACAATCTTGCAGTCGCCGATTTCAACTGGCAGGCCACGGTCCTCAGGGACATCGGCAATACGGGCGACACGGTGCAGGGACATATTCGACTTCCTCGCAGGCATTTCTCTTGTGAGTTTGCGTCGTAGTGCGAGGTTCAGCCATTTGCCACTGCCACGGCACGAACGGTACAGCTATAGTTTGCAAGCCGACGACGGCCCCACTGCACAAGGTGCTCCCGGAATGACCCGATTGACCTCTCTCAACCCATGGCTGGCGGCTCTCGCCGTCACCCTTTGCGTGCAGTTTCCGGCGCAGGCCCAGGAGCGTTTCACCCTGAACATCCCGGGTGTTTCCGATAACCGCCTGTTCACCTCGGCCGCGGCCAGTGATGCCGCCGGTTGCGGCGGCAAGAACCAGTCGCCAGCCCTAAGCTGGAACGCAGGGCCTGCCGGCACCCAGAGCTACGCGATCGTCATGCACGACCCGGACGGCCAGAAAGGCCTGGGCGTCGATCACTGGATTCACTACGGCATCAAAGCCACCACGCACCAGATTGCGGCGGGCGTCGGTGCCAAATCCGCGTTCGAAGGTGTTGGCGGCACCAACAGCAAGGGCAACACCCATTACATGGGGCCGTGCCCGCCAGTGGGCGACAGTGCGCACCACTACATCATCCAGATCTACGCACTGGATCTGGCGCCAGACGCCTTGCCGGCCGGTTTGACCCGCGCCGAACTGATGGAGAAAATCAAAGGACACGTGTTGCGTAACAGCAGCGCGGTGCGGCGTTATCACCGCTGAAAATATTTTTAGCGGCGTTTAACCCGAACTGAAAGGGCTGCCCGTCTCAGTGGATGAATGATCAATTTCATCCCGAGGTCAGCCCCCATGTCCCTTTCTGTGTATTTCTTGCGGCCCGTCACTGTCGGTGTGCTGCTGGCGGTGGCCGGCTGCGGTGTGTCCTCCAACCCGGAATCCGCCGCCGTGCCGGCACCCGCTCACCCTGCGCAGATGATTCAACAGGACGCCGTGATGGCTGACAGCTCAATGGCCAAACGCGCGCTGTACAGGATGCCCAATGCGGGCAGCGCGCCGATGCCGTTGAGTGAAAGTTATCCACAGAGCTATCGCGACGAGCAGCGCGAGCAGTATCAGGCGTTAGCCGATAACCCGATCCACAGCGTGGCGGAAACGCCGGTTTCGACTTTCAGTGCCGACGTCGATACGGGCGCTTATGCCAACGTCCGCCGCTTACTCAATCAGGGGCGCCTGCCGCCGGAAGGCGCGGTGCGGCTGGAGGAAATGGTCAATTACTTCCCCTACGACTATGCGCTACCCAGCGATGGCTCGCCGTTTGGCGTGACCACAGAATTGGCGGCCTCACCGTGGAACCCGCACACCCGCTTGCTGCGCATCGGCATCAAGGCATCCGACCGCGCGGTGGCGGAACTGGCACCGGCCAATCTGGTATTTCTGGTCGACGTGTCCGGCTCGATGGATCGCCGCGAAGGCTTGCCGATGGTCAAAAGCACGCTGAAATTGCTGGTCGATCAGTTGCGCGATCAGGATCGTGTGTCGCTGGTGGTGTATGCCGGCGAATCGAGAGTGGTGCTGGAGCCGACTTCCGGACGCGAAAAAGCGAAAATTCGTACAGCCATCGAGCAATTGACGGCGGGCGGTTCGACGGCTGGCGCCTCGGGTATCGAACTGGCCTACCAAATGGCGCAGCAGGCCTTCATCCCCAAAGGCATCAACCGCATCCTGTTGGCCACCGATGGTGATTTCAACGTCGGCGTCAGCGACTTCGATAGCCTCAAACAAATGGCTGTGGATAAACGCAAAAGCGGAATTTCCCTGACGACGCTGGGTTTCGGTGTGGATAACTACAATGAACACTTGATGGAACAACTGGCCGACGCCGGCGACGGCAACTACGCCTACATCGACAACCTGCGCGAGGCGCGCAAAGTGTTGGTGGATCAGTTGAGCTCGACCCTCGCCGTGGTGGCGCAAAACGTCAAACTGCAGGTGGAGTTCAACCCGGCGCAGGTCAGCGAATATCGCCTGCTTGGCTACGAAAACCGCGCGTTGAAACGTGAGGATTTCAGCAATGACAAAGTCGATGCCGGCGAAATCGGCGCAGGACACACGGTGACCGCGTTGTACGAAATTGTTCCGGCGGGCGAAAAGGGCTGGCTGGAGCCGTTGCGTTACGGCAAATCTGACGCCGCTGTTTCGGCAAAGAGCGGGGAATTGGCGATGATGCGTGTGCGTTATCAACAGCCTGAAGGTGGGAAAAGTCTGCTGATCGAGCGGCCGATTGCCAATCGGGTCACGCCTGCCAGCGAAGACCTGCGCTTTGCCGCTGCAGTTGCCGCGTTTTCCCAGCAACTCAAGGACGGTCGTTACACCGGCGACTTCAGCCTGAAAGATACGGAGACACTGGCCCGTGGCGCGCGTGGCGATGATCGCTTTGGCCTGCGTAACGAGTTCGTGCAACTGGTCGAGCTGGCGCAGAGCTTGCGCAACTCAACCGCAGCGAGCGCACAGCCCACTGAACGACGGATTGAATAAGTGAGTCGTCTGAAAGGCTTCTTCAGCCAGCTGTTTGCCTCGGCAGACAGCTCAACCGCCAGCAGCGATGAATCGCTGCTGGCGCGTTATCGCGAGGGCGATGGTGCGGCGTTCGAGATCTTGTACGCGCGCCATCGTCAGGGGCTGTATCGGTTTCTCCTCGGATTGAGCGGCAAACCGGAACTGGCCGACGAAGTATTTCAGGAGACCTGGCTGAGCCTGATCCGCAGTAGCAGTCAGCCACAAGGCCGGGCGACTTTTCGTACGTGGCTGTTCCAGATCGCGCGCAATCGCCTGATCGATCACTGGCGCAAGCATGGCGCCCAGCAACCGCTGCACGACAGTTATGATGAACAAGCGCATGCCGTCAGCGACGAGGCGAACGATCCCGAACAATTGCTCAGCCTCAGTCGCGACAGCCAGCGCCTGGAAAGCGCCCTGCAAACCCTGCCCGCCGACCAGCGCGAAGTGTTCCTGCTGCGCGCCCACGGCGACCTCGACCTGGCACAAATCGCCAGCCTCACCGAAGCATCGCTGGAAACCGTCAAAAGCCGCTTGCGCTACGCCCAGCAAAAACTGCGTCGGCTGCTGGCCGAGGAGGTACTGACATGACTGACGCCCGCCAGACACCCGAAAATCCGCTGATCAAACATGTGCGCGAACAGCACAACGCCGAACCACCAGCGCATATCGATGCGTTCATCCTCGACGCCGCGCAGCGTCAAACCCCTGCGCCGAAACCCAGCCTGTGGCAACGCTGGCTGGACGCTTGCCGCAAACCACGCTGGCAAGTCGCGTTCGCCAGCCTCGTCGGCGTGGCACTGATGTTGTCGCTGGTACAGCGCGCGCCTGAACCGGTGCGCCAGTACGACTACGCCCCAGCCCCCGAACTTGCCGTACCGATGACCGACACGGACTCAGCGCAACTGCACCGATTGTCCGCTCCGGCCGGCGCCATGCCTGCACCTGTACCGATGATGGAAATGGCCGCGCCGATGCAAGATCAAGCGATCAGCGCCGATGAAACCAAACTCAGCAAACGCGCCGCCGCCCCGGCCAACGGCCTCGACGCGCAACTGCACGAAGTCCTGCGCCTGCGCGAATCCGGCCAATCGCAAGCCGCCGACAGCCTGTTCAACAACCTGCACAAACGCTACCCGAACGCCGATCTCGACGCCCGACTCGAACAGTTGCAGAAAAAATGACCGCCTGATCCCCCAGCCATTTGGCATTACCCCGCAAAAACGCGCACTATCGGGGCATTGCCGATGCGCTGGAGGACAACGTGGCAGCAAAAATTGACCGCATCGCCCAACTGCTCAACTGCCCGGAGAAGGGCGAAGAGATGCGGCGAGCGATTACCGAGACGCGTAAGGAATTTCTGCTGAATCAGCCGGAAGAGGATGTCGTTGATGAAGACGACGTTTTTGAGGAGGTTGAGGAGGAAGACGACGAGGATGAGGATTACGATGAGTTTGATTGGACAACGGAGTGAAGTCGTTCCGCTCCCTTTGCATCCACAAAAAAGCCCCGGACCATGACAGTCCGGGGCTTTCTCGTTTAAATCGATGGTGCACCAGGCGGGATTCGAACCCACGACCCCTGCCTTCGGAGGGCAGTACTCTATCCAGCTGAGCTACTGGTGCAGCGGGCGACATCATACCTAGGTCGGCTCGGGGCGTCCATGCTGGGTTTTGGCGCGGATTGTCAGTGCGCGTGTCGGCGCAAATCGCGGTATTCCCTAAAGCGGTAACGTCCTGCAAAACCCTCGCTTGGCGCTTTCTCGGGACTGTTCTATGGTTTTGTTGCGGCTGAGGCTTTTGGCTCGTTGATCTGAAAAATTCCACAAACACGCCGTTTTTGTTCTTTTTTTCGAACGACCTATTGTCCTTTACCCCCTTTGATCCTACGATCCGTTTGAGATTTCAAACGCTCGTTGACCGGGCGTTGAAGCGCCGGTGTTTCGAATCGTGCACTGTCGATGCGCCACACCCGGTCACTGATTTCCCTGACGGCAGCCTTGCGAGGCGCCTTTCTACAATCATAATTTGCTCCGCGCAGGCCGCGGTGCTGTTAAGGAAAGCCGACATGCAGCTTAAAGACACCCTGTTGTTCCGCCAGCAAGCCTTCATTGATGGCGCTTGGGTCGATGCGGACAACGGTCAGACGATCAAGGTCAACAACCCGGCCACCGGCGAAATTCTCGGTACCGTGCCAAAAATGGGCGCTGCCGAAACCCGCCGTGCCATTGAAGCTGCTGACAAAGCGCTGCCGGCCTGGCGTGCCCTGACCGCCAAAGAGCGCGCCGGCAAGCTGCGTCGCTGGTTCGAACTGATGATCGAGAACCAGGACGACCTCGCGCGCCTGATGACCCTCGAACAGGGCAAGCCGCTGGCCGAAGCCAAGGGCGAAATCGTTTACGCCGCTTCGTTTATCGAGTGGTTCGCCGAAGAAGCCAAGCGCATCTACGGAGACGTGATTCCGGGCCACCAGCCAGACAAGCGCCTGATCGTGATCAAGCAGCCAATCGGCGTGACCGCCGCGATCACCCCTTGGAACTTCCCGGCGGCGATGATCACCCGTAAGGCCGGCCCGGCACTGGCCGCCGGTTGCACCATGGTGCTCAAGCCTGCTTCGCAAACTCCATTCTCTGCATTCGCACTGGCCGAACTGGCTCAGCGTGCCGGAATTCCTGCGGGCGTGTTCAGCGTGGTGTCCGGCAGCGCCGGCGACATCGGCAGCGAGCTGACCAGCAACCCGATCGTGCGCAAGCTGTCCTTCACCGGTTCGACCGAAATCGGTCGTCAGCTGATGTCGGAATGCGCCAAGGACATCAAGAAAGTCTCGCTGGAACTGGGCGGTAACGCGCCGTTCATCGTGTTCGACGATGCGGACCTGGATAAGGCCGTCGAAGGCGCGATCATTTCCAAGTACCGCAACAACGGCCAGACCTGCGTCTGCGCCAACCGCCTGTACATTCAGGATTCGGTCTACGACGCGTTCGCCGAGAAGCTGAAAGTGGCTGTAGCCAAACTGAAGATCGGCAATGGTCTGGAAGACGGCACCACCACGGGTCCGCTGATTGACGAAAAAGCGGTGGCCAAGGTGCAAGAGCACATTGCTGACGCCGTCTCCAAAGGCGCCACCGTGCTGGCTGGCGGCAAGGCGATGGAAGGCAACTTCTTCGAACCGACCATCCTGACCAACGTGCCGAAAAACGCCGCCGTGGCCAAGGAAGAAACCTTCGGCCCATTGGCGCCGCTGTTCCGCTTCAAAGACGAAGCCGAAGTGATCGCGATGTCCAACGACACCGAGTTCGGTCTGGCTTCGTACTTCTATGCTCGCGACCTGGGTCGTGTGTTCCGTGTCGCTGAAGCGCTGGAATACGGCATGGTCGGCGTCAACACCGGGTTGATCTCCAACGAAGTCGCGCCGTTCGGCGGCATCAAGGCCTCGGGCCTGGGCCGTGAAGGCTCCAAGTACGGCATCGAAGATTACCTGGAAATCAAATACCTCTGCCTGGGCATCTAAGCTCGGACAAGGATCGCTGCAAACGCAAAGGGCACGAGAGCGCTGTCCCTTTGCGTGGTTTCAAACCGGATTTTTCTCTGCGGCCAGGAACGCCGTGGCAGTCGATCATCGCATGCTGCCACCGTCGATTTCTCCCGCTTAATCCTTGAACCACGCCGCCCGATGAGCGGCGAATGAGGACTGTAATGAGCAAGACTAACGCTGAACTGATGGCCCGTCGTACCGCAGCTGTTCCACGTGGTGTTGGCCAGATTCACCCGATCTTCGCTGAATCGGCAAAGAACGCTACCGTGACTGACGTTGAAGGTCGTGAGTTCATCGACTTCGCTGGCGGCATCGCGGTACTGAACACCGGCCACGTGCACCCGAAAATCATCGCGGCCGTGACCGAACAGCTGAACAAGCTGACCCACACCTGCTTCCAGGTGCTGGCCTACGAGCCGTACGTTGAGCTGTGCGAAAAAATCAACGCCAAGGTGCCAGGTGATTTCGCCAAGAAAACCCTGCTGGTCACCACCGGTTCCGAAGCCGTGGAAAACGCCGTGAAAATCGCCCGTGCTGCCACTGGCCGCGCTGGCGTGATCGCCTTCACCGGCGCCTACCACGGTCGCACCATGATGACCTTGGGCCTGACCGGTAAAGTCGTGCCTTACTCGGCCGGCATGGGGCTGATGCCAGGCGGCATCTTCCGCGCGCTGTACCCGAACGAACTGCATGGCGTGAGCATCGACGACTCGATCGCTTCCATCGAACGCATCTTCAAGAACGACGCCGAGCCGAAAGACATCGCCGCGATCATCATCGAGCCGGTACAGGGTGAAGGTGGTTTCTACGTTGCGCCGAAGGAATTCATGAAGCGTCTGCGCGCGCTGTGCGACCAGCACGGCATCCTGCTGATCGCTGACGAAGTACAGACCGGCGCTGGCCGTACCGGTACGTTCTTCGCCATGGAACAGATGGGCGTTGCTGCCGACCTGACCACTTTCGCCAAGTCCATCGCTGGCGGCTTCCCGCTGGCTGGCGTTTGCGGCAAGGCCGAATACATGGACGCCATCGCTCCAGGCGGCCTCGGTGGCACCTACGCCGGTAGCCCGATCGCTTGCGCCGCTGCGCTGGCGGTGATGGAAGTGTTCGAAGAAGAACAACTGCTGGACCGCTGCAAGGCTGTTGGCGAGCGTCTGGTCACTGGCCTGAAAGCTATCCAGGCCAAGTACCCGGTGATCGGCGAAGTCCGTGCCCTGGGCGCGATGATCGCGGTCGAGCTGTTCGAAAACGGCGACAGCCACAAGCCGAACGCTGCAGCAGTAGCATCGGTGGTGGCCAAGGCGCGCGACAAGGGTCTGATCCTGCTGTCCTGCGGCACCTACGGCAACGTTCTGCGCGTCCTCGTACCGCTGACCTCGCCGGACGAGCAACTGGACAAAGGTCTGGCGATCATCGAAGAGTGCTTCTCCGAGCTCTGATCTCCCGTGTGACCTGATCGACAAAAAACCCGCTTCGGCGGGTTTTTTTACGCCCCTTGAAACACATCGGGCGCTTTAGCGCTGTATCGAATCGCCAGCATTGGCTAAGGTTCAGGCATTGCAAGGGAGAGCGCGCATGACTGCCGTTGAATTACCCGCCGTACCGCGAGTGCTGATTGCCGAAGCCGATCCGTGGTCCCGCGACCTGCTCAAACAAGTGCTGTTGAACGTGCGTTGCGATGCGCGGCTGGATCTGTGTGCCGATGGCCAGCAAGCCCTGTCGATGCTCAGCGAAATTCCTTATGACCTCGCCATCGTTGATTGGGAGCTACCCGGTGTCGATGGTTTGAATGTGCTGCGCAGTGTGCGTCAGCGCAAACGCAATCCGCCGCTGCCGTTCATTCTGATGAGCAGCCGCAACGACAGTGCCAGTGTGCGCGAAGCGATTCCGTTGGCGCCGACGGCGTATCTGACCAAACCGTTGAACATGGAAAGTCTGACCGAGCGATTGCAGGGCTTGCTGCTCAATGCCGGTGAGGAAGTGTTCTGTGAGGTGCCGGCATTGGCGCCGGGCATGACTCTGTCGGTTTTCCTTGAGCGCCGCCGAGAGCAGGCTGACGGCGCGCCGTTGATGACCGATGTGCAAGTGGCGGTCAAACGCAGCCTCAACCCCAGCGGGCTGGATCTGAAGCTGCTGGAAGATGAAATTAAAACCGATCCGCAGATCACTGCTGTGTTGATCGCCGCGGCCAACAGCGCCGCGCAGCACCATGGCGCGCCGGTGCAAACATTGGCGCAAGCCCTGCATCGTTTGGGCACCGGACAGAGCATGAACCTCATTCTGGGGCTGGCGCTCAAGCGCAGTGCGAAACTCAGTGATCCGTGTCTGGCTGATTACGCCGAGCGCTATTGGGGGCTGTCGCTGCACACCGCTGAATACGCACGTACCCTGGCGCGCCTGCTCGATCTGGATCAGGAGCGTTGCTATTGCGCGGGCATGTTGCATCGTCTCGGCGATCTGGCGTTGCTGCGGTGTTTGCAGGAATGGCAGCAGGCCGGTGGTGAGCTGGATGAGCTGGAGGAAGTCGGCGAGGCGCTGGCCGAGTTTGGCGCGGCGTATGGTTCGGCCCTGCGTACTCGCTGGCGATTGCCGCTGGAGCTGCGTGAGCTGATTGCCTCGGTGTACCAGCTCGGCGGTGGCGTGTATTCGCGTGAGGCGCTGGTGATGAACATGGCGGCGCAGATGGCACACCTGACTGAGCATGAAGGCATTGAGGAACTGGCGAAGAGTCGCACGGCGCGATTGTTGAAGATCGGCTTGCCGGAATTGATGCGGATGCGCAAATAACCTGACTTACGCAAACCTCTGTAGGAGTGAGCCTGCTCGCGATAGCGGTGTGTCAGTCAATTCTGTGTGTCCGACACACCGCTATCGCGAGCAGGCTCACTCCTACAATGGATCTCTGTGTAGCTGAGATACGGGTCAGGCAGAAATGATGCGGTTCTTGCCCTGTCGCTTGGCCTCATACATCGCCGCATCTGCTCGGGCGAACAGGCTGTCGAGGTTTTCATCGCCATCGGTAAGATTGGTCAGACCCTGGCTGACGGTGATGCCAAATGTCTGCCCGTCATGGCTGAAACTCAAGCGCTGAATCTCCTGCTGCAGCCGTTCAGCCACCTGCATGGCCATGTCCGGGGCGCAACCCGGAAACACCGCCGCAAACTCTTCCCCGCCAATCCGTCCGAACAGATCACCGCGACGTAACGATCCACGCCCGCACTCGGCGATCCGCTGCAACACGTTGTCGCCTTCGGGATGGCCGTAACTGTCGTTGATCACTTTAAAGTCATCGATATCGAGCAGCAAAAACGCCATGGGCGAACCCTGGACACGCGCTTCTTCGAACTCGCGGTTGGCGCATTCGAAGAAGTGCCGGCGATTGCTGCTTTGCGTCAGCACGTCAGTGGTTGCCAAGCGATGCAGCTCGGTTTCCATCTGCTTCTTGTCGGTGATGTCTTCGGCGATGCCGACGATGATCACTGGTTGTCCGGGTTCGTCCTGACGATTGATGAAGCATTTGTCGCTGAGCCAGCGTACCTGGCCGTCGGCGGCGATGATCCGGTATTCGCGGTCTTCCACTGCGCCTCGGTGCAAGACTTCGGCGAGACTGCGTTCGGCGTATTCCAGGTCGTCGGGGTAGATGCTGTCGCGCCATTGGTTGTAGTCGGCGAGCAGCAGGCCGGCGGAGCGGCCGAAAATCCGTTCATAGGCGGGGCTGACGGACAGCACCTGCCGGGTTTCCCAGTTGAAAGCCCAAAGCACGGCGTTGACGCTGACCAGCAATGAGCTGAACAGCTGTTCGCGTTCGCTCAAACGGGCGACTTCGCCTTGGGCGTGCATCAACGCCATGAGGGTTTGCGCGGCCTCGGGCCACTGCGGAAGGGATGAGTCTTTTTGGTTGTTATTGACCATCGGCACAGATCTCAAGGACGTGCCGCAATTCGACAACGGCCACAGTACAGCCCGCCGGGATGGCGAAGTGTCTTTGAGATAGGCGATTTTTAGCGAAGTTCCGAAGGGTGCACCCGGGAGCCGGGTGCACCGATCAACGGTCTCAGACCGCCGCAGGACGCAGCGAGTAGGTCTTCAACTGGTCAGCGAATTCACGCAGGGACTGGATACCGCTGGCTTCTGCCTCGTGAATCCATTCCTTGATGGCGGCGAGCATGTCGTGGCCATTTGCGCTGGTCTTGACCCAGATCTGCTGCAGGGCCAGGCGTTTTTCGTAAATTACCTTCAACGCCTGGCTGTGTTCGAGCATGGTCTGGATGCGCAAGTGGTGGCGATCTTCGAGCAGGCTGGTTTCCCGCGACAGCAGGCGTTTGGCGCGGTGGAACTGATGGCGCACCGAATGATCGACCTTGGCCAGCTCCTGCTTGACCAGCGGCCCGATGACCAACTTGCGGTACTGGGCCATGATCTGGAAGCGGTTGTTGAGGATCGCCATGGCGGTGTCCATGTCCAGATTGCCCTTGCCTTCAACGCGGTGGGCGATCGGCGCCACGCGCTGAACCTTGGCCAGGCGCAGGAAGCAGAAGACTTTGATCCACGCCCAACCGAGGTCGAACTCCCACTTCTTCACCGACAGTTTGGCCGAGTTAGGGTAGGTGTGATGGTTGTTGTGCAGCTCTTCGCCACCGATCAGGATGCCCCACGGCACCAGATTGGTCGCCGCGTCGCGGCATTCGAAGTTGCGATAGCCGACGGCATGGCCCAGGCCGTTGATCACGCCAGCGGCCCAGACCGGGATCCACATCATCTGGATCGCCCAGATGGTGATGCCGATGGTGCCGAACAGCAGCAGGTCGATGACGCCCATGATTGCCACGCCCAACAGCGGGTAGCGGCTGTAAACGTTGCGCTCGATCCAGTCTTCAGGGCAGTTCTTGCCGTAGATGCGCAGGGTTTCCGGGTTTTGCGCTTCGGCGCGGTACAGCTCGGCACCGGTACGCAGCACGGTGGAAAGGCCTTTGATGACCGGGCTGTGCGGGTCGTCTTCGGTTTCGCACTTGGCGTGGTGTTTACGGTGGATGGCGGTCCACTCGCGGGTGTTCTGTGCGGTGGTCAGCCACAGCCAGAAACGGAAGAAGTGCTTCAGGCCGGCATTCAGCTCAAGCGAGCGATGGGCCGAGTAGCGGTGCAGATAGACCGTGACGGCAACAATCGTCACGTGGGTCATCAGCAGGGTGACTGCGACCAGAGACCAGGCCGACAAGCCAAGAAAACCTTCGTACCACATAGGCTATAGGGCCCTCGATAAAGATAAAAACAGCCGTTGCATTATCACCAAGCACACAGATAAAACCAGTCGCCCTTTCAGATAAGAGTCGCTGGATGTTTCTTGACCTATAATTCCAACCTTTTTGTAGGGACATGGACAGCCGAATGCCTGCCACTTACCGCGATGCATTGCGTGCAGCGCTGCTCTATCTCGTGCTTGCCGCTGTCTGGCTGCAAAGCACTGATCATTTATTAAACAATTTCTTCGATAACTCCGTCGATCTTGCCCGATGGCAACTGATCAACGGTTATATCTTTGCGGTACTCAGCGCCGGGTTGATCTTCCTGGCACGGGCGCGCTTGTGTGAGTTTCTCGGGATTGGTGCGCGGTTGCGTGAGCGCCACGCCGATCGCGAACGCCTGCGCCAGGCGGCGGCAGTGTTCGATTGCACCCGCGAAGGGGTGTTGGTCACCAACCATCAAGGGCTGATCGTGCACGTCAATCGTGCGTTCATCGAGATCACCGGTTATCAACGCGAGGAAGTGCTCGGGCAGCAGCCGAGTCTGTTCAAGTCCGGCCATCATCCGCCGGGGTTCTACCAGGCGATGTTTGCCACACTGGAGTCGCGGGGTGAATGGAGCGGCGAGATCTGGAACCGCCGAAAAAGCGGCGAGATTTATCCACAGTGGCAAACCATTCGGGTCATTCACGATGATCAGGGGCGGCTCAGCCATTACGTCGCGGTGTTTTCCGACATCAGTGCGATCAAGGATTCCGAGCATGAACTCAAACACCTCGCGCACCACGATCCGCTGACGGATCTGCCCAATCGACTGCTGTTCAGCGACCGCACCGAACAGGCGCTGGCCTCGGCGCAGAACCACAAGCGCGGCTGCGCATTGCTGATGCTGGATCTCGATCATTTCAAAATGATCAACGACAGCCTCGGCCATAACATCGGCGATCGCTTGCTCAAGGGCGTGGCGACACGCTTGCAGGCGCTGTTTGGCCCCGGCATTACCCTGGCGCGCCTTGGAGGGGACGAGTTCGCCGTGCTGGCGGAAAGTTGTCCACAGTTGGTGCAGGCGGCGGCGCTGGCGCAACACATTCTCGATGCGTTGAAGGAGCCGTTCTGCATCGATGGTCATGAACTGTTCATTAACACCAGCATCGGCATCAGCCTGTTCCCCAGCGACGCGTTGAGTGCCGACCAACTCTTGCGCAATGCCGATGCGGCGCTGTTCAAGGCCAAGAGCAGCGGCCGCAACGGTTACGCCTTGTACACCGAAGAACTCACCGCCCACGCCCAGCAACGGGTCGAAATCGCTTTCGAACTACGCCGGGCGCTGGAGCAGCAGGAGCTGCGGGTTTACTACCAACCCGTACATGACTTGAAAACCAGTCGCCTGATTGGCGTCGAAGCGCTGGTGCGCTGGCAGCATCCGCAGCGCGGTCTGGTCTCACCGGCGGAATTCATCCCGATTGCCGAGCGTACCGGGCTGATTGCCGAAATCGACGCTTGGGTGATGCAGCAGGCGTGTCGACAAATGTGCCAGTGGCAGCAGGCCGGGATCGTGCTGTCGTTTGTCGCGGTGAATGTTTCGTCACGATTGTTTGCCCGTCGTGAGCTGTATCAACAGGTGGCGCAGGTGTTGCGCGAAACCGGGCTGGATCCGGCGTATCTGGAGCTGGAAGTCACCGAGAGCGCGGTGATGGATGATCCGGAAGTGGCGCTGGAGCAGATGCACCGCTTGCGCGAACTGGGCATTCGCCTGGCCATCGATGATTTTGGTACGGGCTATTCGTCGCTGTTACGGCTCAAGCGCTTGCCGGTGCAGAAACTGAAGATCGATCAGGGCTTCGTCGCCGGGCTGCCGTGGGACGAGGATGACGCAGCGATCGTACGGGTGATTATCGCGCTGGCCCGGAGCATGGGCATGCAAGTGCATGCCGAGGGCATCGAGCAGGTTGAGCAGGCGGCGTTTCTGTTGGGACAGGAATGTGATCTGGGGCAGGGGTACTGGTTTGGGCGGCCGAGTCCGGCGAAGGAGATTGATTGGGCAAGGGCGCCGTTGATTAGCTAAGACAGGGGCAAGCTTGTTCCTGCGCTCAGCAAAGGGACGCTCTGCGTCGGCCCAAAATCGCGGCGCAGAGCGCCGCCGGCTGCATTCCTTTGCTGCGCGTGGGAACGATCAGTTTTTCAGTTATATAAACATTCTTAAATAGTCTTTTTAAGAATATCCGCGCCTCTCTTATATTGCTCCTACGCCGAACGCAGTGCCGCCCACTGCCAGGCAAATCCCATTCAAAGGAGCAGCACCATGAGCGCATCCCTTCGCAGCGTTGACGGTCAGGACGAAAGCACCATCTTGCGTGAAATCCAGAGCGCCCTGCGCGATCTGCGGTTTGGCGCGGTGGAGATCACTGTGCACAACGCGCAGGTCGTGCAGATCGAACGCAAAGAGAAATTCCGTTTGCAGCAACCGGGCAAACAACCGGGCTGAGTTGAAGATCAAAAGATCGCAGCCTGCGGCAGCTCCTACAGGGGGCTGTGTGTAGGAGCTGCCGAAGGCTGCGATCTTTAGCCGGCACATCCGATTCCAGATATTCATAAGAAAAAGCCACCACCAAGAATTCCAGGAGCTTTCACCATGTCGTCGATTCGCCGTTACGCTTTGGCCGCGCTGGCCAGTGCCGTGTTTGCCGGTTCCGCGGTTGCCAAGGATTACGAACTGCTCAACGTGTCGTATGACCCGACGCGCGAGCTGTATCAGGACTACAACGCTGAATTCATCAAGTTCTGGCAGAAAGATCACGCCGGCGACACCGTGAAAATCCAGCAATCCCATGGCGGTTCGGGCAAACAGGGCCGTGCGGTAATCGACGGTCTGCGTGCTGACGTCGTGACTTTGGCCCTGGCCGGCGACATCGACGAAATCGCCAAACTCGGCAAAACCCTGCCCGCCGACTGGCAGAAGCGTCTGCCGGAAGCGAGCACGCCGTACACCTCGACCATCGTCTTCCTGGTGCGCAAGGGCAACCCGAAAGGCATCAAGGACTGGGGCGATCTGGTCAAGAACGACGTCTCGGTGATCACCCCGAACCCGAAAACATCCGGCGGTGCACGCTGGAACTTCCTCGCCGCGTGGGCCTACGGCCTGAAAGCCAACGGCGGTGACGAAGCCAAAGCCAAAGAGTATGTGCAGACTCTGTTCAAACACGTGCCCGTGCTGGACACCGGTGCGCGCGGTTCGACCATTACCTTCGTCAACAACGGTCAGGGTGACGTGTTGCTGGCCTGGGAAAACGAAGCGTTTCTGGCACTGAAAGAAGATGGCGGCGCCGACAAGTTCGACATCGTCGTGCCTTCGCTGTCGATCCTCGCCGAGCCGCCGGTTGCCGTGGTCGACAAGAATGCCGAGAAGAAAGGCAACGAGCAGATCGCCGAAGCCTATCTGAAGCACCTGTACAGCCCGGCCGGTCAGGAAATTGCCGCGAAGAACTTCTACCGTCCGCGTGACAAGGACGTGGCCGCGAAGTACGCCCAGCAGTTCCCGAAACTGGACCTGGTGACCATCGACAAGGACTTCGGCGGCTGGAAAACCGCACAACCGAAATTCTTCAACGACGGTGGTGTGTTCGACCAGATTTATCAGGCGCAGTAATCTGACTTCAGCCACACATCAAGCCTGAAGCCAGGCGCGGAAAATGTGGGAGCGAGCTTGCTCGCGAAAGCGCAGTGTCAGACGACGTAGAGTTGGCTGATACTCCCTCTTCGCGAGCAAGCTCGCTCCCACATTGGTGCGTTCAGCGGATCGCTTTTTAACCAAGGACTTTTATGTCGCGTCGTATCTCCCCCGTCATACCCGGCTTCGGGCTGACGCTGGGCTACACCTTGGTGTACCTCAGCCTGATTGTGCTTATCCCGCTGGCGGCGATGTTCGTCCACGCCGCCCAACTCACCTGGGATCAGTTCTGGGCGATCATTTCCGCACCACGGGTGCTGGCCGCGTTGAAGCTGAGCTTCGGCACCGCGCTGTGTGCGGCGATCATCAACGGCATCATCGGCACGCTGCTGGCCTGGGTGCTGGTGCGCTACACCTTCCCGGGGCGCAAGGTGATCGACGCGATGATCGATCTGCCGTTCGCCCTGCCGACCGCCGTGGCCGGTATCGCGTTGACTGCGCTGTACGCGCCGGCCGGTCTGGTCGGGCAATTCGCCGCTGACCTCGGTTTCAAAATCGCCTACACCCCGCTCGGTATCACTCTGGCGCTGACCTTCGTCACCCTGCCGTTCGTGGTGCGCACGGTGCAGCCGGTGCTGGCCGACATTCCCCGTGAAGTCGAAGAAGCTGCCGCGTGCCTCGGGGCGAAACCGTTGCAGGTATTCCGCCACATCCTCGTCCCGGCGCTGTTGCCTGCCTGGCTCACTGGTTTTGCCTTGGCGTTCGCGCGAGGCGTCGGCGAGTACGGTTCGGTGATTTTCATCGCCGGCAACATGCCGATGAAAACCGAGATTCTGCCGCTGCTGATCATGGTCAAACTCGACCAATACGATTACACCGGCGCCACCGCTATCGGCGTGTTGATGCTGGTGGTTTCCTTCGTCCTGTTGCTGCTGATCAATTTGCTGCAGCGGCGCATCGAAACCCCATAAGGAGGCGCGAACAATGTCCCAATCGTCTATTGCGGCCGCCTCTTCGGCCAACGCTGCACGCCGTGGCAGCGCCACGTCGCGCAGAATCCTGATCGGCCTTGGCTGGCTGGTTTTTTTCCTGTTTCTGCTGCTGCCGTTGTTCATCGTGGTATCGCAGGGGTTGAAGAATGGCCTCGGTGCGTTCTTCACCGCGATCTTTGAACCGGATGCACTGTCGGCACTGAAACTCACCGTGTTCGCCGTGCTGATTTCGGTGCCGTTGAACCTGGTGTTCGGCGTCAGCGCCGCGTGGTGCGTGAGCAAATACTCGTTCCGTGGCAAGAGCATGCTGGTGACGCTGATCGACCTGCCATTCTCGGTGTCGCCGGTGATCGCCGGTCTGGTCTACGTGCTGATGTTCGGCGCGCAGGGCCTGTTCGGGCCGTGGTTGCAGGATCACGACATCCAGATCGTCTTCGCCCTGCCGGGCATCGTGCTGGCGACGATTTTCGTCACCGTGCCGTTCGTGGCCCGCGAGCTGATCCCGCTGATGCAGGAACAAGGCACGCAGGAAGAGGAAGCCGCGCGGTTGCTCGGCGCTAACGGCTGGCAGATGTTCTGGTACGTGACCGTCCCCAACATCAAATGGGGCCTGATCTATGGCGTGGTGCTGTGTACCGCGCGGGCCATGGGTGAATTCGGTGCGGTGTCGGTGGTGTCCGGGCACATTCGCGGGGTGACCAATACCTTGCCGCTGCACGTCGAGATCCTCTACAACGAATACAACCACGTGGCCGCGTTCGCCGTGGCGAGCCTGTTGCTGATCCTGGCGCTCTTCATCCTGCTGCTCAAGCAGTGGAGCGAAAACCGTATCAACCGCCTGCGCGCCAGCGCCGCGGAGGAATAATTCATGTCGATCGAAGTGCGTAACGTCAGCAAGAATTTCAATGCGTTCAAGGCGCTGGACAACATCAGCCTGGACATCCACAGCGGTGAACTGGTCGCGTTGCTTGGCCCGTCGGGCTGCGGCAAGACCACCCTGCTGCGGATTATCGCCGGCCTGGAAACCCCGGATCAGGGCAACATCGTTTTTCATGGCGAAGACGTTTCCGGCCACGACGTGCGTGATCGCAACGTCGGTTTTGTGTTCCAGCATTACGCCTTGTTCCGCCACATGACCGTGTTCGACAACGTCGCCTTCGGCCTGCGCATGAAACCGAAAAACCAGCGTCCGAGCGAAAGCCAGATTGCGGTCAAGGTTCACGAACTGCTGAACATGGTGCAGCTGGATTGGCTGTCGGATCGTTACCCGGAGCAATTGTCCGGTGGCCAGCGTCAGCGGATTGCTTTGGCCCGCGCCTTGGCGGTCGAGCCGAAAGTGTTGCTGCTGGATGAGCCATTCGGCGCCCTCGACGCCAAGGTGCGTAAAGAGCTGCGTCGCTGGTTGGCGCGCCTGCACGAAGACATCAACCTGACCTCGGTGTTCGTGACCCACGACCAGGAAGAAGCGATGGAAGTCGCCGACCGTATCGTGGTGATGAACAAGGGTGTGATCGAGCAGATCGGCTCACCGGGCGACGTCTACGAAAACCCGGCCAGCGATTTCGTTTATCACTTCCTCGGCGATTCGAACCGCTTGCTGTTGAGCGACGACAATCACGTGCTGTTCCGCCCGCATGAGGTGTCGTTGTCCAAGCATGAGCTGGAAGATCACCATGCCGCTGAGGTGCGTGATATTCGGCCGTTGGGCGCGACCACGCGGGTGACGTTGAAGGTAGAAGGGCAGACTGATTTGATCGAGGCCGAAGTGGTGAAAGACCACGACAGCCTGATCGGCTTGGCCAAGGGGGAGACCCTGTTCTTCAAGCCGAAGGTCTGGCAGAAAGTCGCCAGCCTTTAAGATCGAAAGCTTCGCGAGCAAGCTCGCTCCCACAGGGAATTCGGTCAGACATGAAGTTTGTGTTCAGCACCAGTCCACTGTGGGAGCGAGCTTGCTCGCGAATGCGATTTAGACAGCCGCACGATTCGGATTAACCCGCACAACCCCCGCCCGCGCCTCGATCTGTTCTTTCAACTCATGCCGCATCCCCAGCATGAACGCCACCTCGGCCACGACAAACAACGGCCCGACAATCAGCCCCGACACATCATCGACAAACGCTGGTTTGCGCCCTTCATAGTGATGCCCGACAAACTGGATCACCCAGCCCACTACAAACATCGCTAACCCGCTGCTCAGCCAGACCATCGTGCTCTGCTGTGCCAATACATGCCCGACCCAGACCGACAAGCCCATCAGCACGGTCATTAACACGCCAAGCTTCACCTCCAGTCGAAGGTAAAACCACGCCGAGGCCAGCGCCACGATCACGGCTGGAGATATCCACAAGCCGCCCAGCGACCATTCTGGCCGTGACAACAACACCGCCACCGCCACCACAATCAGCGGAATGCCGATAAAGTGGCTGGCGATGTTACGCGGGTCACGGTGGTAGGCGGCGTATTGACTGAGATGGTCGACGAGGCTTTTCATTGTTGTTCCTCCGGTAGGGTTGATCGCATCATCCCTCGGGATCAGGGTTCGCTCTGTCAGGCAGGCGACAATCCAGGAGTGTTTATGCAAATACGTTCGCGATTGATGACCGGGCAGTGGTTCAGTCATTTGCCAGTGTCCTTTCAGGATAGTCTGCTGGCGGCGGCCCGGGAGCGGCGGCTGACGGCGGGGCAGCGCTTGTTTCAGCGTGGTGATGCGCCATGCGGCTTGTACGCGGTGCTTGAGGGCGCGGTGCGTATCGGCGCGGTGAGCGAGCAGGGCAAGGAAGCGTTGTTGAGTCTGGTCGAGGCGCCGCATTGGTTCGGCGAAATCTGCCTGTTCGATGGCCAGCCGCGTACGCATGACGCCTATGCCGTCGGGCCGTGCATGTTGCTGAATATTCCGCAGGCGACGCTGTTGAAACTGCTTGATGAGCAGCCGGTGTACTGGCGACATCTGGCGCTGCTGATGAGCCACAAACTGCGCCTGACCTTTATCAATCTTGAACAACTGAGCCTGCTCCCGGCACCGGCGCGCCTGGCCCATCGCTTGCTGATGATTGCCGAAGGCTACGGCGAACTCGACGCGCCACGCCGAGTACTGCAACTGCCCCAGGAGCAGTTGGCCTCGATGCTGTCGCTGTCGCGGCAGACCACCAACCAGATTCTCAAGGATCTGCAGGGGCAGGGGATTATCGGACTCGGGTATGGCGAGATCGAAATCCTCGACGCCGCGCGATTGCGCGCCCTGGCCACGATCTAGGATCTAACACCGAACCATTGTAGGAGTGAGCCTGCTCGCGATAGCGGTCTGTCAGTCACAGATTGATCAACTGACAGATTGCTATCGCGAGCAGGCTCACTCCTACAGGGGGATTTTGGTAGTGCTCAGGAACCGCGATAGGTCGAGAAACCGTACGGGCTAAGCAGCAGTGGGATGTGGTAATGCTGATCGGTCTGCTTCACTTCAAAAATCACCGGAATCTCCGGGAAAAAGGTGTCGTGCTTGATCTTCTTGAAGTATTCGCCGGTCTTGAACACCACCCGGTACTCACCCGCTTCAAAAGGCTGTTTGGCCGGGAACAGCTCGGCGATGCGCCCTTGTTCATTGGTCGTGCCCTGAGCCAGTGGCTGCCAGTTCTGGCCGACGTGTTTTTCCAGCGTCACGTTGATGCCCGGCGACGGCAGGCCGTTTTCCAGATTGAGCACGTGCACGCTCAACGGGTTGCCAGCAGCCAGCGCCAGGCTTGAAAAAGCACTCAGGCCGAGCGCGGCGAAGGTCATGCGCAAAGTATTCATGGATGCATCTCCTTATTGGGAACGGGTGATGGCCAGACCGGTTTTCTCGGCAGCCTTGATTGCACAGTTTTCGTCTTGCTCACCGCCGCCGGAGCCGGCCACGCCCATCGCACCGACCAGTTCATCAGCCGCGAACAGCGGAATACCGCCGCCGAGCAACAACAATTCGTCGAGGGTGTTGAGGTTGGCGGTTTCCGGATTGCTGCGAGCGCGCTCGGCGAACAGTCGGGTGGCGGTTTTGGTCGACAGCGCGGTGTACGCCTTGCGCTGGCTGGCGGCGGTGTTGTGCGGGCCAACGCCGTCGCCGCGCAAGGTCACCAGCAAGTTGCCGCCGCGATCGAGCACCGACACCGTGCCGGTGCAATTGGTCATGGCGGTGTCGGCGAGCAGACGTGCGGTTTTCAGGTCGAGGTCAGCGTGACGCGGCAGTTCCGGGCTGGCGTAAACCCCGGCGCTGAGGCCGAGGGTCAGGCTGGCGAGCAAGAATTTCAGGGTCATGGACAAGCTCCAGAAGCGAAGGTCGCCACCTTAATCGCCGGTCTTCGTCAGAACCTCGTCAGTCTGATTACAAGTTTGTAATGGGCAACGCCGCCGAAGGCGCCTAGCCTGTGTGCCTATCAATCGAGGTGTGCCATGCGTTTGCTGGTCGTAGAAGATGAAGCCAAAACCGCGAATTTCCTCGCCAAAGGCCTGGGCGAGTCGGGTTTTGCCGTGGACGTGGCGCTCAACGGCCTCGATGGGCGCTACTTTATCGAGCAGCAGGAATATGACCTGATCATCCTCGACGTGATGCTGCCCGGCCTCAACGGCTGGCAATTGTTGCAACTGATCCGCCAGCGCGGCGCCACGCCGGTATTGTTCCTGACCGCCAAGGACGCCATTGAAGACCGCGTGCGCGGCCTCGAACTGGGCGCCGATGATTACTTGCTCAAACCCTTCGCCTTCGCCGAACTGCTCGCGCGGGTACGCACGTTGCTGCGGCGGGGGCCGATGCGTGAAGCTGAGTCATACAACATTGCTGATCTGGAAATCGACGTACTACGGCGCCGCGTCAGCCGTGGTGGCCAGCGCATTGCCCTGACTAACAAGGAGTTCGCCCTGCTGCAATTGCTCGCCAGCCGCCAAGGCGAAGTGCTGTCGCGCACGTTGATTGCCTCGCAGGTGTGGAACCTGAATTTCGACAGCGACACCAACATGGTCGAAGTGGCGGTGCGTCGTTTGCGCGCGAAAGTCGATGATCCGTACATGCCGAAACTGATCCACACCGTGCGCGGCGTCGGTTATCAGCTGGAAGCTCCTGACGATGCGCTCTAGGTCGATCGCCTGGCGTTTGGCGCTGGCGTTCGCGATGGTTTGCGCTTTGGTACTGAGCGCGATTGGCGTGTTTCTCTATCGTTCGCTGGCCGCAGAAATCGCCTACCGCGACGACCTCGCGTTGCTCGGTCGACTGGAGCAAGTGCGCGCCTTGCTCGCCGACAGCGACAGCCTAGGCGCACTTCAGGCGCGGCCACGGCTGTATCAAAACATGCTTGGCAATCTCGACAGCCTGTTGCTGGTGCGCCGTGCCGATGGCTCCAGTGTGATCGCCATCAATCCCCGTCAACGCGTTCTCCCGGCGCTCAATGCAATCGCGCGCGAGCAAGCGCCGCAGCGCCGTGACGTGCTGACGTGGCAAGCGCCGGACGGTAGCGAATTGGCGCTGTTGTCCGGCGAAGCGCAAGGGCCGAATGGCGAGCCGCTAACGGTCATCGCCGGTAAAGTACTGAGCGAGCGCGAGCAGATGCTCGGCAGCTATCGCATGCGCTTGTACCTGTCGGTTGGGCTCGGTGCGTTGCTCGCTTTTGCCTTGGGCTTGCTGTTGCTACGCCGGGGCTTGCGACCGTTACGGCAGTTGAGCGCAGCCGTGCGCGGCATCGATCTGCGCAGCCTCGATCAACGTTTACCTGCCGCTGGCACACCCACGGAACTGCTTGAACCGGTACAGGCACTCAACGGCATGCTGGCACGACTGGACGACAGCGTGCAGCGCCTGTCGCAGTTCTCCGCCGACCTCGCCCACGAAATTCGTACACCGTTGCACACGCTGCTCGCCAGTAACGGCCAGGCACTGAATCATCCGCGCAGCACCGAGGAATATCAGGAAGTGCTGGCCTCGAACATGGAAGAGTTCGAACGGCTCAAGCGCATGGCGGAAAACCTGATGTTCCTCGCCCGGGCAGAACAGGCCGAACGCGCGCTGAATCTGCAAACCCTGGATTTGCACAGCGTTGGCAGTGAACTGTGTGATTACTTTGAAGCCTTGGCGGATGACCGTAACGTGCGGCTCGACAATCAACTGCACGGTGAACTGCTTGCCGATCAGCAACTGTTGCAACGGGCGCTCGGCAATCTGCTGGCCAATGCCGTGCGTCATGCCGATCCCGCCAGCGTGATCAGCCTGCGTCGCCGCGACGAGCCGGGTGAGTGCTGGTTGCAAGTGCACAACCTCGGCCCGGCGATTACGCAGGAACATCTAAGCAAACTCTTCGACCGCTTCTACCGCGTTGATCCTTCACGAGCAGAGCCGGGGGATTCGGGTGGCTTGGGGCTGGCGATCGTGCAGTCGATCATGCAGTTGCATGGGGGACAGGTGCGGGTGATTAGTGATGCTGACGGCACCGTTTTTGAGCTGGGGTTTGTGGTGAGCAAGCGCTGCTTAAATCGTGAGGCTAGTCAGATTTAGATTGGCTTGCAGAAATATGCATCAAATAGAATGCATATTTGCTGAATTTTCTAAAATGCATCGTAAGTAATGCAGGCATCCACAATGGAAAAAATAGGTAAGTTGATTCGAGAGCTTCGTAAGGCTGAGGGACTTTCTCAGCATATGTTAGCCCAACAGTACGGCATGAGCCGCGCGACGATTTCTGGTATCGAAAACAACACCGTTTCTGAGATTGGCTTGCGTAAGGTGGAGGCAATATTGAATGGTTTGGGCTATGAACTCGCTGCGGTTTCTCGACCGTCTCGTCCGACGCTGGATACGCTGAAAAAGGAAAACTTCCATCGCTAAGTCAACCTATCAATTGAAAAGCGCTCGTTAGCTGACCATCAACGCAACCCATCACGAAACTGCCCCGGCGTCATCCCTGTCCAGCGCTTGAACGCGCGGCTGAAGCTGCTGGTGTCGGCGAACCCGAGCAAATAACTCACCTCACTCAACGAGCACTGCGGATCGCGCAGGTGCAGCAATGCCAGATTCTCGCGGCTCTCGTTCAACAACGTATCAAAGCGACAACCCTCATCCGCCAGATGTCTTTGCAGGCTGCGCAAACTCAGGTGCAAGGCCTGAGCAATTCGCTCAGCACTCGGCTCACCTTCCGGCAATTGTTCTTCGATGGCATCGCGCACCTTGCGCTCCCAAGTCAGCGGCTGGAGCTGGG
This sequence comes from Pseudomonas sp. AIG, assembly GCF_977020205.1. Taxonomy (NCBI): domain Bacteria; kingdom Pseudomonadati; phylum Pseudomonadota; class Gammaproteobacteria; order Pseudomonadales; family Pseudomonadaceae; genus Pseudomonas; species Pseudomonas sp. AIG. Next base: position 80,685 of record NZ_CDROCK010000013.1, read on the forward strand.
CCATCGTGCGTTTAAGCACCGCTTCATTGTGTTCGGCGAGTTCCGGGTTGGCGTCGTCGAGGTGGCTGTCGAAGTCGGCGAGGGCGAATTCCAGGCGATCTTCGGCACAGCCGAAATGCACCGGGGCGCGGAAGACTTTGTGCCATTGGTGCGCATCGTTTGGCTCCGGGCGGCGCAGGTACACGGCCAGCGGCGCGTAGTCGCGGCCGAGGCGATTGCGGCAGGTGCGCACGTAGATCGCGGTGAAGGCGTCGATGGCTTCGAAGGCCGGCGCGGGATTGCCTGACGGAATTTTCAGACGAAATTGATAGCGGTCGTCGCCACGACTCAGCTCCAGTTCCAGCGCATCGCTGACCACCGGGTGATAGCGCACGATACGTTCGAACACCTCGCGCAGGCTGCCGCTGGCCACCAGCGCATAACCGAGGGCATGGAACGTGGTCGGGCTGACGAACCGCGACACGCGCAAACCGATCGCCGGGTCGCCGCTGACCTGCACGGCGATCTCCCACAGGCGCGTGGTGCCTGACAGCGGATAGCGCGCGTTGGGGTCGTCCATTAAATTCGGATCAAGCCCGGCCTGCTGGCACAGGGCAATGCTGTCCAGCCCCAGCGCATCGAGTTGCTTGCGCAAGGCACGGGTCCAGCTGGCGAGGGAGGTCGGTTCCTTCATGCTGATTGGCGCTTCCGGTCAACAGGTTGGCGTTCTCGGCTACCGCAATTGAAGCCTTGGCGAGGCACGATGCGAACATCATAAACCCGAGGATGGAAGCATGGACGGTACTTCTGCAAGTCCCCAGCGACACAATGCGGCGCAGCGATCAGCGCATATTCGCCAAGTGGTGCTGGCCAAAGGCGTTGAATTGCGTGAGCGCTACCCGATTCTCAAGCATCAGGATGCGCTGGGCGCGGGGATTTTGGTCTTTGCCCTGATCGGGATGATCGGCTCGGCGGCGCTGTACATCAGCGGCCATATGGCGTGGTGGTTGTGCCTGCTGCTCAACGCTTTTTTTGCGTCGCTGACCCATGAACTGGAGCACGATCTGATCCACAGCATGTATTTCCGCAAGCAGCGTGTGCCGCACAATTTGATGATGGGCCTGGTGTGGCTGGCGCGGCCGAGCACGATCAATCCGTGGATTCGCCGGCATCTGCACCTCAATCATCACAAGGTCTCCGGCACTGAAACCGACATGGAAGAACGCGCGATCACCAACGGCGAACCGTGGGGTTTTGCACGCTTGCTGATGGTCGGCGACAACGTCATGTCGGCGTTCATCCGCATGCTGCGGGCCAAGACCTGGGCGCACAAGTTCAGCATCATCAAGCGCACACTTAAGGTCTACGCACCGCTGGCGCTGGTGCATTGGGGCGCGTGGTATGTGTTTCTCGGTTTTCATGCAGCCAATGGCATCGCGTACCTGATGGGCTCGCCGATTGAATGGTCAGCGACGACGTTGTCGGTGATGCAGGTAATTGATATCGCCGCTGTGGTGATCATCGGCCCGAACGTGTTGCGCACGTTTTGCCTGCACTTCATCAGCTCGAACATGCATTACTACGGTGATGTAGAGATGGGCAATGTGCTGCAGCAGTGTCAGGTGCTCAACCCTTGGTGGTTGTGGCCGCTGCAGGCTTTTTGCTTCAACTTTGGCAGCAGTCACGGGATCCATCATTTTGTGGTGAAGGAGCCGTTTTATATTCGCCAGATGACCGTGCCGGTGGCGCATAAGGTGATGCGTGAGATGGGGGTGCGGTTTAATGATTTTGGGACGTTTGGGCGGGCTAACCGGTTTGTTCGTCGGGATGAAGTTGCGGTGTCTGGGGAGGCGGTGGAGGCCTGACAAGCAGCCCCTCACCCTAGCCCTCTCCCGGAGGGAGAGGGGACCGATTGGGGGATATTGAAGAGTTACGCCGCCATGAAAGTGCTTCGTTGAATCCATAATCGACTCGTTTTCACAGGTCGATATTTAACGGAAGACACCTCAGTCAGTCCCCTCTCCCTCCGGGAGAGGGTTAGGGTGAGGGGCTTTTGATCTTCCCCTTCAATCCGGCTGAAACGGCGACTCACTCAAAATCACCCCGGTCTCCTCGACATACTGCTGCCAATGCCCGATCAACGCGCTGAGCTTCTGCGGCTGACTCACCGCCAGATCATGAATCTCCCCCGGATCACTACTCAAATCATACAGCTGCCAGGTCGCCGGCCCGACAGGCCCGGGGATCCACACCGCTTTCCACGATCCCTGCCGAATCGCCCTTCGCCCAAACAATTCCCAACCCGTCACCGTGTGCTCGTCATGCACCTGCGCAGTCTCACCCGACAAGAACCCCAGCCACGATTTGCCGCGCAACGGCGCCACCGGTTTGCCGTGCCAGAGCTTGCCCGGATGGCGCACGCCAGCCAGATCGAGAATCGTCGGGGTGATGTCCATCACCGTGCCGAAACCATGGCTGATCTGCCCTTTGATCGCCAATTGTGGATAGTGCAACAGCGCCGGCACGCGAATCCCGCCCTCGGTAGTAAACGCCTTGAACAGCCGCGACGGTGCGGTAGCCACTTGCGCCCAATTCGGCCCGTACCAGACATAGGAATTGGCGCGGCCAATGTTGTCGAGGCTGTTGTCGTAATGCTGGCTGAGGTACGTCACCAGTTCCGGGCCGAATTTGGGGAACGCTTCAAGCAGCGCACCTTCGGCACCGTTGTCAGACATGAACAGGATGAACGTGTTGTCGAGCTGCCCCTGCTGGCGCAGATAGTCGACGACCCGGCCAATGTTCCAGTCCATGCGCTCGACCATCGCCGCGTAGACCTCCATGGCCCGCGCGGAAATCTGTTTTTGCTCCTCGCTCAGCGCGTCCCACTGCTGGGTTAACTGAATCAGCGGGTGCGGCTCTACGTCCGGTTCAATCAGACCGAGGGCTTTGAGTTTTTCCAGACGCTCCAGGCGCAGCACTTCTGGGCCTGCGTCATAGCGGCCACGGTATTTCTCGACGATGTCGGCGGGCGCCTGCAACGGCCAGTGCGGTGCGGAGAATGGCAAATAGGCGAAGAACGGCCGGGTCTGGTCACGTTCCTTGAGGTACTGCAGCAACTTGTCGCCGAAGGCATCGGAGGAATAAAAGTCCTTCGGCAACTCATCAAGGAAAGTATCGTCCTCGATGTACAGCGCCGGAGTGGATTTCAGCAGGCCGGGGGTTTGCTCGTCGTAGGTCGGCTCGAAACCGTAGTGGTTGGCCGCGCCCGGCAGCAGCGAAAACGAGCGCTCGAAACCCCGCGCATGGGGCGCCAGTTCAGCCTTCAAACCGAGGTGCCATTTGCCGCTCATCAAGGTTTGATAACCGGCCTCGCGCAGCAACTCCGGCAGCGCCACCACGCGGTCGTTGAGGTAGCCCTCATAACCCGGTTTACCGATCAGTTCCGGCGTCAGCGTTTCGGCCATGGTGCCGATGCCGGCGATGTGGTGATCGGTGCCGGTGAGCAGCATCGAACGGGTCGGCGAGCAGGTCGGTGCGGTGTGAAAGTCGGTCAGGCGCAGACCGTTGTTGGCCAGGGCATCAAGGTGCGGCGTGGCGATTTCGCCGCCGAACGCACCGATGTCGGAGAAGCCGAGATCGTCGGCCAGAATCACCAGAAAATTGGGACGTTGCGGCATCGCAAAACTCCTGTTCAGCAGGCAATGAACGTCAGCGGCAGATCGCGGATCTGCACCGGCACGCTCGGTTGGTAATGGTCGTCACTGGTCAGTTCGTGCAGCAGCTCTTCACGCAACTGATGGAAGTCGAAACTGCTGCGCTGGCGCGGATGCGGCAGGGCGATGTCGACCACTTGCTTGATCCGCCCCGGACGCGGCTCCATCACCACCACACGGTCGGCGAGGAAGATCGCTTCTTCGACGTCGTGGGTGACGAGGATCGTGGTGATTTTTGCGCGGTCACGGATCGCCAGCAGCTCGTCCTGCATCTGCTGGCGAGTCAGCGCATCGAGGGCACCGAAGGGTTCATCGAGCAGCAGAATGCGTGGGCTGGCAACCAGGCCGCGAGCGATCGCCACACGCTGGGCCATGCCGCCGGAGAGCTGATGCGGATAGGCGCGAGTGAAGTCGCGCAGGCCGACCAGATCGATAAAGTCGTTGATCCGCTGTTGCTTCTGCGCAGCGCTCAGTGGCTCGTTGACCAGGCCCAGGCCGATATTGTCGGCGACGGTCAGCCAAGGGAACAAACGGTGTTCCTGAAAGACGATGCCACGCTCGCCACCGATGCCGCTGACGGCTTTGCCATCCACGGTAATCTGTCCGCGAAACTGCGTATCAAGGCCCACCAATAACCGCAGTAACGTCGATTTACCGCAGCCGCTGGAACCGACAATCGCGACAAACTCGCCCTCGGCAATGTCCAGGTTGAATTCGCGAATCGCCTCCAGTTCGAAACCGTCGACGTCGAAGGATTTGCCTACGTGTTTAAAGCTGACAATCGGTGCGTTCATGCGTGTCTCCAGCGGGTCGCGCGAATTTCCAGGCGTTGGCCAATGAGGTTGAGCAGGGCGCCGGTGAGGCCGACGAAAAGCATGCCGGCCATGATCAAGTCCATGCGCAGCAGTTGTTGTGCGCCGATCATCTGGCTGCCGATGCCGCCGTTGGACGGCATGAAATATTCGGCGCCGATGGTGCCGAGCCAGGCGTAGATCAAGCTCAATCTGAGGCCTGCGAAAATCCCCGGCGCAGCGCCCGGCAGCACCAGTCGGCGCAGGCGTTGGCCGAGGCTCAGGCGCAGCACTTGTGCGGCTTCGTTGAGTTGTGGCGAGAGATTGGCGACGCTGCGTTGCGTGGCGATAAACAAAGGGAAGAACGCGGCGAGGGCGACGAACACCCACTTGGCCAGTTCGCCGAGACCGAACCAGGCAGTGAGCAGCGGCACCCAGGCGAAAATGGCAATTTGGCGGATGGCCGCGAGGGTCGGGCCGAGCAGGCGTTCGCTGATGTTCGATAGACCCAGCAGCAGGCCCAAGGCAAATCCGAGTCCGCCGCCGAGCAACAGGCCGCCGAGCGTGCGGCCGAGACTGAGCGCCATGCCGCTGATCAGCGTGCCATCGAGCAGACCGTCCCAGGCAGTGATCAACACCGCCAACGGGCTGACCAGGATGTTGGCGTCGACCCACTGCTGTTCACTCGCCAATTGCCACAGCGCCAGCAGGCTCAGCGGCAACAGCCACGGTTGCAGACGCTGCCAGCCTTCATGACGCGGGCCGCGACGAATTTCAGCGGTGGCCGGGTGCGGCCAGTGCACCAGTTGTTTGTCCAGCAGACCAATGCCGCGATCCATCGCCACGCCGATCACACCGATGACCACGATGCAGACGAACACGATGTCGAGCATGAACAATTGTCGCGCCCAGACCATCAGGTAACCGATGCCTTCGCTGGAGGCCAATAGTTCGACCGCCAGCAACGAAGTCCATCCGGCGGCCAGTGCCAGACGCACGCCAGCCATAAACGCGGGGAGGGCGGCGGGCAAGACCAGGCGGCGCACCAGCAAGTGCGGCGGCAGACGCAGAACCGCGGCGGCTTCACGCAATTTCGGCTGTGCGTCGCGTACGCCGACCAGTGTGTGCAGGGTCACCGGCACCACCACCGCTTTGATCAGCACCACCAGTTTCAACACCTCGCCGATGCCGAAAAACACCATGAACAACGGAATCCAGGCCAGCGTCGGTATTTGCGAAAGTCCGGCGAAGGTCGGGAAGATCAAACGTTCAAGACGCGGACTGAAACCCAGAGCCGCCCCCAATACCGCGCCCGCCGAAATCCCTGCGAGCAAACCCCAGAACAATCGCTGCAGGCTGATCCACAAATGGCTCCACAGCTCGCCATGCGCCAGCTCGACGGCGCTGTTCCACACCAGTGATGGCGCGGGCAGGATCTGCTCGCTCATCCAGGCATTGCGCGCGGCCAGCCACCACAGGGCGAACAGGCTGAGGGGCAACAGCCACGGCAACAGGCGTTGGTTCAGGCTTGGCCAGGTACGACGGCTTTTCAGCGGCGGCGCGGGGAGTGGGAGACTGAGCAAGGATTGGCGGGCCATGGGTGACCTCCGTTGTCGGGTTGGCTCAAGATCAAAAGATCGCAGCCTTCGGCAGCTCCTACGGGGGGAATGCGTCCTTGAATTGACCCCTGTAGGAGCTGCCGAAGGCTGCGATCTCTTGCGATATTAACTAAGAGCTAATGGTTATAAACAATCTGTAATAAGTTGTTTTTAGAGATAAGCAGCGCCATTTAAGGCTTCCAGACCACACGCATCCAATGCATTCGAAGAATATTTTCGATGCTGTTAATGCATACGCCGCTGCAAGCCCCGTTAATGCTTGCTTAGCGTTAAAAGCTATAAAAATGTGCATTTATAGTATTTAAGCGAAGGTATTCATTCGGCCTACTTTCGGCTCCTCAACGCCCGTCGTGATCAAGGAGCTGCACCCATGAACCTCCCCTTCAAACGTGTTTTCAGTCTGTTTGCCGTTCCTGCACTGGCGGGCCTGCTGGCGTTCACCGCTCACGCTGATGAACTCAAGGAAATCAGAATCGCCGTGCCCGACCTGAGCGCCGGCACCCAGCACAGCGGCGGCGGTGTGGTCGACGTGTTGCGTGATCAGCAGATCTTCGAAAAAGCCTTCGCCGATCAAGGCATCAAGATTCAGTGGAATTTTTTCAAGGGCGCCGGGCCGGTGATCAATGAGGCGTTTGCCAATGGTCAGGTTGATCTGGCGTATCTGGGCGACCTGGCGGCAATCATCGGCAAGTCCAATGGCCTCGATACGCGGTTGCTCAGCGCCAGTGCCCGTGGGGTGAAGCAATATCTGGGCGTGGTGCCGGGCTCCGGAATCAAGACCCTGCAGGATTTGAAAGGCAAGCGCGTGGCAATCTTTCGGGGCACTGCGACGCAACTCTCATTCGATGCAGCGCTGGCCAGTCAAGGCTTGAGCGAGAAGGATCTGAAAGTCATCAACCTCGACTTCACTGGCGCGACCGCTGCGCTGGCGGCGAAGCAAATCGATGCGTCGTGGGGCAGCTCTGGTTTGGCGGCGTTGCAGACCAAGGGTCTGGCCGAGTTGCCGCTGAATACCAAGGATCTCGGTGGTGCGGGCAGTGTGCAGTCGGTGCTGGTTGGCACCGGCAAGTTTGTCGACGCGCATCCGGAGGCGGTGGCGAAGTTGCTCAAGGCGCAGCAGCAGGCGGTCGAGTGGCTGACCCAGGACAGCAACAAGGCTGCTTACGTGCAATTGGTCTCGGGGCTGGCGAGTTATCCACCGGTGATCCTCACTGAGGATCTGAAAGATCAGAAGTTGAGCGACGTGTTCCCGTCGACACTGGATCCGGTGTTCCTTGGCAGCTTGCAGGACAAAGTTGATCTGGCGGCGCAGCAGAAGCTGATTCGCAAGCCGTTCAAGGTCAACGATTGGGTGGCGCCTGAGCTGGCAGCGGCCAAGCTCTAACGTACACCGATCGTTCCCACGCTCTGCGTGGGAACGCATCACTGGACGCTCTGCGTCCGCTTTGGGACGCGGAGCGTCCCGGGCTGCATTCCCACGCAGAGCGTGGGAACGATCCCCTTAAACAGCGACGCTGACGTCCTGCCGATCCACCGCCACCAACGTCTCGATCAGCGCCCGTGCCGCCGGCGACAGGCGAAACCCGGTGCGACTGACAATCCCGCAGCGCGCATTCATGCTCTCCAGGTTCTGCGGCAAATTACGCCAGTGCAACAACACCAGCGACCCCTTGGCAATGTCCTCGACAAACGCCTCTTCCGTACCGACGCCGATCGCATTCGATTGCAGCACCACTTTCACCAGCGCCGGAAAGTGCTCGGTCTCGATGGTCGGTGAAAAATCGATGCGTCCACTGAGGTTCGCCAGCAATTTACGAATGCCCGGCGGGATCAGCGTGGTCGCCAGCGGGTAGTCGAACATGTCGTTAGTCGACAGGCTTTCCTTGGCCAGCAACGGATGCCCCGGCCGGCAGAAAAACACCCCACGCTTGGGTGTCAGTGCCTGGGTCTGGAAGTTTGGATCGGACTCGAAATGGCGGATGTCGGCGATGAAGAATTCGATCTCTTCACGGCTCAGCGCGCGGCTGAGTTTTTCCCAGTTATCCACTTGAAAGCAGGTGCGCACTTTCGGGTGCGCATTGATGAATTGCGCCACCGCGTCCGGCACCAGTTTCACTGCTGGTGCCGGGCCGCAACCGAAGTGCACTTCGCCGGCATCGAGCTTGGTCATCTGCGTCACTTCGGCGCTGAGCAAGGCTGCGCCCTGCACCAGGCTAAGGGCGTGCTGCAGCACGACCTGGCCCTCTGGTGTGGGGCGCAGATCCTTGTTGCCGCGATCCACCAGCACGCAGCCGAACTCTTGCTCGAGCCCCTGAATACTGCGGCTGAACGCCGGTTGAGTGATGCCCATTGCGTCCGCCGCACGGACAAAACTGCGGTGTTCGTTGAGGGCGATGAAGTAACGCAACTGGCGAAGATCCATATGCTTTTCCGGCATCCTAAAAATAGCTCGAAGGCATTTGCGACGAGGGTTGTTAGAGGTTTTAAATGCAAGCTCTTATTCCGTCAACGAAGCATGTGAATATCTATTAGATGTAAATGGAATATAGATAGAGCGTTGTTTCGCTGCCGTCCAACCGTAAGCAGTCGATGAGGGTCTACCCATGAGCAATGCCGCACTCGCAGTAAAACCCGCTGTTCACACGCTGGAAATCCATCCGGTGGCCGGTCGTATCGGTGCCGAGATCCGTGGTGTGCATTTGTCCGGTGAGCTGGACGCCGCCACCGTCGAAGCCATTCAACAGGCGCTGGTGCAATACAAAGTCGTGTTCTTCCGCGAACAGACTCAGCTCGATGATCAGCGCCAGGAAGCCTTTGCCCATTTGCTCGGAGAACCTGTGGCGCATCCGACCGTGCCGTCCCGTGAAGGCACGCGTTATCTGCTCGAACTGGACGGCGCTGAAGGCCAGCGCGCCAACTCCTGGCACACCGACGTGACCTTCGTCGATGCCTACCCGAAAGCCTCGATCCTGCGCTCGGTGGTAGCCCCGGCCTTCGGTGGCGACACCCTGTGGGCCAACACCGCCACGGCGTACAACGGCTTGCCGACCGAGCTGCGTGAACTGGCCGACAAACTGGTCGCCGTGCACAGCAACGAATACGACTACGCCAGCGCGAAACCGGACGTCTCGGCGGAGAAGCTTGAGCGCTATCGCAAAGTCTTCACCTCGACCGTGTACGAGACCGAGCACCCGGTGGTGCGCGTGCACCCGATCAGCGGCGAGAAGAGTTTGCTGCTGGGGCATTTCGTCAAACGTATCAAGGGTTATTCGCAGGCGGATTCGGCGCATCTGTTCGGCTTGTTGCAGAGCCATGTGATTCGCCAGGAAAACACCGTGCGCTGGCGCTGGAAGGCCGGTGATGTGGCGATCTGGGATAACCGTTCGACGCAGCATTATGCGATTGATGATTACGGGACTCAGGATCGGGTGGTGCGTCGGGTGACGCTCAAGGGGGAAGTGCCGGTTGGGGCGAATGGGCAGCGTAGCCAGACCATCAAAGGTCGCGATTGAAGATCAAAAACCCCTCATCGGAACGCCGCCCGCCCAGCCCTCTCCCAGAGGGAGAGGGAGCCGACCGAGTTGTCTCGCGTTAGATATCGACCTGAAAGACCTTATCGATTATGGATTCGGTGAAGCACGATCAGGTCGGTGTACCTCTGAAATATCCCCCATTTAGTCCCCTCTCCCTCTGGGAGAGGGTTAGGGTGAGGGGCTCTTAAAGCTACCAAACACCAATCTGAACAACCTTCTCTGTCTCCGGCTCACCATAACGAAACCGCTGCCCCCGCCAATCAATCTCCTGATGGCTGATGGTCGTGCGCCGCTTCAACCCACGCACCCATTCAAACAAATACCCCGAATGCTCCTCACGCACCACCGCATACGCCGGATCCTCGCCCAAATCCCGCAACTCCTGCGGATCATTCAACAGGTCAAACAACTGCGGCCGAAAGCCGTCGTACGCCAGGTATTTCCAGCGCTCGCTGCGCACCATGGTCATGCGGCAACGATCAATCGGCTGACCCAGACGCTCACGCGCCGGCGCCTGGAAGGCGTAGTCGTATTCGCTGATTGCATAGCGGCGCCAGTCCGGATTTTCGCCGTGCAACAGTGGGATCAACGAACGGCCTTCAAGCCGATGCTCTGCCCCTGGCAAGCCCAGAGCCGCAAGGAATGTCGGCACCGCATCGATGGTTTCTGTCAGTCGATCATCGACGGTTCCCCGGGTGACATCCGCCGCCGCCCGAGGGTCGCGCACGATCAATGGCACCCCCACTGCCTGCTCCAGCAAGAACTCCTTCTCGCCGAGCCAGTGATCACCGAGAAAGTCGCCGTGATCGCTGGTGAACACGATCAGCGTGTCATCCCAGCGGCCATTGCTCTGCAGAAAATCGAACAGCCGCCCGAGTTGATCATCCACCTGCTTGATCAGACCCATGTACGTAGGGATTACAGTTAATCGTACTGAATCGCGGGAAAAGTTGAGGCTTTCCTCATGCTGGCGAAAGGCAGTGTATACGGGGTGTTTGCTGGCTTCGGAGGGCGTCGCGCGGACCGCTTCGAGAATCGATTTCGTACTGTACAAGGCGTGGTACGGCGCTGGTACGATGTAGGGCCAGTGCGGTTTGATATAGGAAAGGTGTAAACACCACGATTTCTCGCCTTGCTCGGTGATGAAGTCGATGGCTCGATTTGTAGTGTAGACAGTCTCTGAGTGCTGCTCGGGAATTCGTGCTGGCAAATTCGCATGACGCATTTGCCAGCCGCTGAGGATTTCACCATTGGCGCCTTCGGCGGCGTTGGCCCAGTCGTGCCAGGGGTTTTTGCCGTCGAAGCCGTGTTCACGCAGGTAATGGGTATAGGGCGCGGATTCGCGTTTGTCGTCGAACAGCGGATCGTCGGGGTAGATGCCGTCGTGGCGCATGTACGGTTCGAAACCGACTTCGTTGAGGATTTCGGCTTGCTCGCTGTCAGGATTGATCGCCAGGCGTTGCAAGGCATCGACATTCGCCGTGGCGTGGGTCTTGCCGACCAGCGCCGTACGGATGCCGTGAGGGCGCAGGTAATCGCCAATCGTCAGTTCCTCCAGCGGCAGCGGCACGGCGTTCCACGCCACTTGATGGCTGCTGACATAACGTCCGGTGTAGGCCGACATCCGCGATGGGCCGCAGATCGTGCCTTGGGTGTAGGCGCGGCTGAAACGTACACCGGCGGCGGCCAGGCGATCGATGTTTGGCGTGTGCAGATGCGGATGGCCGTAGCAGGACAGGTAATCGCGGCGCAGTTGGTCGCACATGATGTACAGCACGTTGCGCACGGGGTTTGGCGGGGTGGGCATGGGGTTCACCGGTCAGAAGGACAGGCGAGGGTTTTCGCTTTCGGCGGGGGTGTTCGGCAAGTGCATTTGGGGAATGGGTTTTATGCAGGAAATGCATCGGTGCCTGTGCCGGCCTCTTCGCGAGCAGGCTCGCTCCCACAGGGTTGGTGGCGATCACAAATTCTGTATTCACCACAGTCCACTGTGGGAGCGAGCCTGCTCGCGAAGGCGTCATCTCAGACAGCGAGATTCTGCAGCGAGCAAACCTCCTCATCCTGCTGATCTATCTCTTTGATCTGCTCGATCATCGCCTCCGCCAACGGCGACAACCGATACCCCGCGCGGCTGACAATTCCGTAACGGGTGTACAGCTCCTCAAGATCATCCGCCAGTCCTTCGATGCGCAAGCACACCAACTCGCCCCTGGCCTGATGCAACGCATCGGAATACGCCCCGACAATCCCGATCGCATCCGAACGCAGCACCACGCTGAGCAGGCTCGAGCTGTTTTCACACTCCACATTTGGTGTGAAATCCGGCCGCCCGCTGAGGTCGACTATGACCTTGCGCAGGTTCGGCGGACGAATACTTACCGCCAGGGGATAGCTCATCAATTGCTCGGCCGTGACCCGTTCAAACCCGGCCAAAGGGTGGCCGGCACGGCAGCAGAAATACCACTTGCGCGGTCGCAACCGGTGGGTCAGGTAATCCGGATCTGCCTCGAAGTGCCGAGTGTCCGCGACAAAAAATTCAAACTCTTCGCTGAGTAACCGCTTACTCAGACTCTGCCAGTCATCGACCTGAAACTGCACCCGCGCTTTCGGATAACGCCCGATAAAGCTGCCAATCGCCCGCGGAATCAAACCCGCCGCCGGCGCCGGCCCACAACCGAAGCGCAATTCCCCCGCCTCCAGCCCGTTGAACTGGCTGATCTCGTTGGCCATCTGCTGCGCGCCGCTGACCAGTCGCCGCGCGTGTTCAAGCAGCACCTGGCCCTGTTTGGTCGGCGGTAATTCCTTGCGTCCGCGATCAACCAACTGACAGCCGACGCTGTGCTCGAGTGCCTGAATGCTGCGGCTGAACGCTGACTGCGACAGGTTCACCGCCTGCGCGCCGGCGACGAAGCTGCGTTGTTCAGCCAAGGCGATGAAGTGACGAAGTTGGCGCAAGTCGATATGCATTTTTCACATAAAAAATATCCGGGAAATGCATTGGATATGCATTAGGTCGACTCCTTATAAAGGCAATCTCTTATGCAGTAAATATTTGTAAATCCATAAATAAATAACTTAAAAGAATATGCAGCGCTAAAGATGTCTGTGTGTTTTTTGACCAGGAGCCGCGCCATGAGTCCGTTGAACCTTGCGTCACCCCTAACGCCACGACGGCTCAAACGCCTGCCTCTGGCCCTGTTGCTGGCAGGGTGCGCGAGCTGGACTCACGGTTACGCCGCCGACTCCGAAACCCCGGCGCCGGTGCCGGCCGGCAAGCCGGCCGCCAACAGTTCGCAATTGGAAACCGTGACCGTTACCACCCGTCGCCGCGAGGAAAGTTCGCAGGATGTACCGACGCCGATGAGCGTGGTCAGCGGGCAGAATCTGGAGACGCAACGGGTCTACCGGATTCAGGATTTGCAGCAACTGGTGCCTAGCGTCAACGTCGCCTACATGCACGCACGCCAGTCCAGCGTGTCGATCCGTGGCCTCGGTAATAACCCGGCCAGTGATGGTCTGGAAGGCAGCGTCGGCTTGTACATCGACAACGTCTATCTGGGCCGTCCGGGGATGGCGGTATTTGACTTGATGGACATCGAACAGCTCGAAGTCTTGCGTGGTCCGCAGGGCACGCTGTTCGGCAAAAACACCACCGCTGGGGTGATCAATATCAGCACCCGCGCGCCAAGCTTCACCCCTGAACGCAGCATCGAAACGTCGGTCGGCGAGGACGGTTACTTCCAGACCAAGGGCACCATTTCCGGCCCGCTCAACGATCAACTGGCCGGGCGCTTTTCGGCCTATCGCACCCGTAGCGACGGCGACATCAAAAATGAATACGACGGCCATGATTTGAATGGCGGCTCGCGCGAGGGCTTCCGCGCGCAACTGCTGTTCAAGCCCAACGAAGATTTCAACCTGCGCTGGATCGGCGACTACAACGAAGAGGATTCCAGCGCCGGCACTCGCGTGTTGTACAACACCGGGCCGACAATCAACGGCGTCAACCTCTACCAGGCGCGCGCCAATGCGGCCGGCGCGACGCTGGTCAACGGCTCGCACCGCAAGGTCAATCTGGACAACGATCAGCACGTCACCGTGCATCAGGGTGGCACGTCCGTGGAGGCCAACTGGACACTGCCGAGCGACTTCACGCTGACCTCGATCAGCTCCTACCGCTTCTGGAATTTCACCCCGCGCAACGACGACGGCCTCAACGTGCCGGCGAGTTACAACGCCGGGGTCTCGGTGGAGGACAAACAGTACTCGCAAGAATTTCGCCTGGCCTCGCCTAAGGGCGAGTTCTTCGATTACGTCGTCGGCGCTTACTACTTCGGTTCGGATCTGGACAACAAATCCTTCGCTTATTACGGCCCGCAAGCCGACATCTGGAACGGCACGGCGCGCGGTGCTTTAGCCAACGTCACCAGCATTGGCAACGGCCATATCAAGACCGACAGCTTTGCCCTGTTCGCCCAAGGCACCTGGCACCTCACCGAACGGCTGGATTTCACTGCCGGGGTGCGTGGCACTTATGAAGAGAAATCCGCTTGGGTCACGCGCGATGCGCCGATTGGGGGCGCTGCCGTAACGGGCGCTGCAGCCACGGCGCGACGCGGGCGTGCCGGCGCTTATGATTCCGGCGACTTGAACCAGTACAGCTCCAGCCCGTCCGGGTTGCTCAACCTCAGCTATCGCATCACCGATGATGTATTGGGTTATGCCACGTTGTCCCACGGCGAAAAATCCGGCGGGGTTAACCTCGCGGTCGGTTCCGCGCCGGTGGCCGGCGCCGATTCACTGCTGATCGGCACCGAACGCGCGAACAACGCCGAGCTCGGCTTCAAAAGCACGCTGTGGGACCACCGTCTGCAACTCAACGCCAACGTCTTCTGGACCCAGGTCAACGCTTACCAGACCAACGCCTACGACGCGGACAATCGCGTGCAATACCTGACCAACGCCGGCTCCGTGCGCTCGCGCGGCGTCGAATTCGAAAGCACGGTGATCCCGCTGCGCGGCCTGACCCTGAACATCAACGGCTCCTACAACGACGTCAGCTACCTCTCGTACAAAGATGCGCCGTGCCCGCCGGAAGTCAGCCAGGCGCCGGGCGCTCCTGCCTCTTGCGACCTCAGCGGCCATCAAGTGGTCGGCGCCTCGAAATGGATCGGCAACGCCAACGGCGAATACAAATGGAATCTGGATAACGGCTTCGAACCTTACGTCACCGCGAGCTATGCATTCCGCTCCAAAGCCGTCGGCACAGTCGAGGATTCCGACTACGGCCAGATCCCGAGTTACGCCGTGGTCAACTTTTCCACCGGTCTGCGCGGCGACTTCAACCAAGGCCAGTGGGACGTGTCGCTGTGGCTGAAAAACGCCTTCGACAAAACCTACTACACGACCCTGTGGACGGGCGGTAACGGCGGCTATGAAGGCCTGCTCGGCACACCCCGCACCCTCGGCGTCACCGGTCGCTACGACTTCTGATTCGTTACTCAAGGAGCTGCATCATGTTGCCTATCAAAACGGCTTTGCCGGTGTTGCTGTCCGGCGCAGTGCTCAGTGCCGGCGCCTTCGCCGCGCCGAGTGTTTACCCGACGGGCGTCACTCGTTACGACCCGAACAAGGCGTTCAACCAGTACGTGATTTTCAGCGGCGCCGACAAGCAAACGCACCTGATTGATATGAACGGCAACGAGGTGAAAACCTGGCCGCAGGCGGGTTTCCCGTCGGCGATCATCGATCCAAAACTGGTCGGCGGCGAACGCGGGCATGTGTTGCTGCAACTGAGTGACAAGGATCCCGGCAAGCTCGGTTCGGCTGGCAATGGTCTGGGCAATCAGAGCGTTGGCGAGCTGGACTGGAGCGGCAAAGTCGTCTGGCAGTGGGGCGACAAGGCGCCCGGTGGCGCAGCGCAACAGCATCATGATCAACGTCGTTTGAGCAACGGCAACACCGTGGTGCTGGCGAACAAGGTGCACACGGTCAAAGGCTTCAAAGTGCCCGAGGTGATCGACGATGCCATCTATGAAGTCAGCCCGGACGGCGCGGTGAAATGGCAGTGGCTGGCCTCGGAGCATCTGAATGAGTTCGGCTTCACGCCAGAGCAATTGAAGCTGGTACGGGCGAGTGATGATGCGGATTACCTGCACATCAACAACCTCAGTGTGGTCGGGCCGAACAAATGGTTCGATGCCGGTGATAAACGCTTCAATCCGGACAACCTGTTGTTTGATTCACGCAACGCCAACTTCATCGCGATCATCGACAAAAGCAGCGGCAAAGTGGTCTGGCGCCTCGGGCCGAATCTGCCACTGATCAATCCGAAAGCGCCCCGGACATTGCCGCGCCCGGTGGATCAGTTTGTCGGCCAGCACGATGCTCATATCATTCCTGCCGGATTGCCTGGTGCCGGCAACTTGCTGGTGTTCGATAACCAGGGTTCGGCGGGTTATCCGAACGTCACCCTCGGGCTGATTTCCGGTTCGCGGGTGTTGGAAATCGATCCGCTGAAAAACGAGATCGTCTGGCAGTACAGCGCGGCGAATTCGAAGCAGCCGGGATGGGCGTTCTACAGTTCGTTTATCAGCAGTGCTCGGCGTTTGCCCAATGGCAACACGTTGATCGACGAGGGCATGAACGGGCGGTTTTTCCAGGTGACGGCCAGCGGTGAAAACGTCTGGGAATACGTCAGCCCGTATCTCGGCAAAGCGCCGGGCAGCGACGCGATCAGCAACTGGGTGTATCGGGCGCTGCCTGTGAGTTATGACTGGGTGCCAACGGGTACGCCGCGCTCCGAGACGGCGGTTAATGCCCCGGTTGTCGGTGTGCAGCAAACCAATGCCAGTCGTTAGTTGAAATGGCATTAATGCTCGAACCAACGGCGATAACTGATGAGCGAGTTGAATGGTACTTATCGCCATTTCGTTAGTAACTCGTGTGGACAATAATTGAATGTCCAGCCATCCTGACTGTCGTGAGTTTCCAGGAGGAAACTTGCTCTCATCGGAAGACACTTATCCCCACGATAAAGGAAATCGAATCATGTCGAGCATTAATGGCACTTATGTGAACGCTAACGCTGGCGCCAAACTGACGATTACCGATGGCAACGACTCCAACGGTACATTCAGCGGGACGTTCAGCCAGGGCGGCGTTAACTATGACGTCAGCTACGGGCATTACCATTTCCAGAACAGCACCGGACAACCTACCACCATTACATTTGTCGGTCTGAATGGTAATAGCGGATTTCAAGCGTGGTCATTGTTTTCTCCTGATCACAATTACGCAAAAGTTCGCGCGGCCGGTTCCCGTACTAACTTTGACGGTGAAGTAGTGACCCTTGCAGGGGAATTCGTCAAACAATAAGACGCACGCAATCGATAAAGGCCGGTGCACGAAAGTGCTCCGGCCTTTTTGTTGTTTCGGAAAAATAACAATCAACTATCTACTTGGCATTAGTTGTCCAGCAAAACCGGGTCAGGCGAATTTGATGCGTTGAATGAATACTTTCCATGCCTGAAAAGCATGCGATTTTTCACGTATCGCTGCAGCCCGCGTGGTACGTGGCTTTGGCAGAATTGATCAATTTATATATTCCATAAAAGCCTATGCATAACGTTAAAGATTACTTTCGGAGATAAGCGTCAAGCCCAATGATTCACCCATCGATCCGCCGTGGGGGATTCAGCAAACGGTCGATCGGCAGTTTTTGTAGAGAACGCAAAAAGACCGCAGGGAGTGAATCAATGGGCAATGTCCAGACCGCCGCCAGCGCAGAGGAATTGCTGTGGCGTCAGACGCCGGGTGGCGAATTGGTCGATCTCGGCCGGCCGCATCGTGTGCCGTTGGGGCAGTTGCGTTTGCAGCGTGCGCCCAAAGGCATTCTGAGTCGGCGCGAAACAATTCTGCTCGGCATGCTCGCGTTGGTGGTGCACGGCGCGGTGATCTACTGGATCAGCCAAAAACCGACGCCGGTGCTGCCGATCGTGCCGCCGGAAATTCCGCCGATGACCATCGAGTTCTCGCGCCCGGCACCGCCAGCACCACCGGTTGTCGAGCCACCGCCGCCTGCGCCTGTGGTTGAGCCGCCACCGCCAGTGGAAGACGAACTGGCGGTTAAGCCACCGCCGCCAAAACCGCTTCCGAAACCGAAACCGGTGGTTAAACAGGCACCCAAACCGGCACCAAAAGCCGTCGAGCAACCACCGGCGCCGCCACAACCGGCAGCCCCGGTTGCCGCGCCAGCGCCACCTGCTCCTCCCGCGCCGGCACCGGTAACCCCGGCATCAGCGAATGCCGCGTACCTGAAAAACCCGGCGCCGGAATACCCGTCGCTGGCCCAGCGTCGCGGTTGGGAAGGGACGGTGTTGCTGCGCGTGCATGTGTTGGCCAGCGGCAAACCGGGCGAGATCCAGATTGCCAAAAGCAGCGGTCGGCAACAGCTCGACGACGCGGCGCTGAACGCCGTGAAACGTTGGAGTTTCGTTCCGGCCAAGCAGGGTGATGTCGCCCAGGACGGCTGGGTCAGCGTGCCCATCGATTTCAAGATTCATTAAACCGAAACCAAATTCGCGCGAAACGTTTACACGAGGGAATACATCATGACGTTACTGGCATCTCCACTGGAATCCATCGAAAGCGCGGTGATCTGGCTGCTGGTGGTTTTTTCCGTCGCCACCTGGGGTCTGGCATTGCTCAAGGCTTGGCAGTTCGGGCGTCTGAAGGCGCAGGATCGCCGTTTTCATAAAAGTTTCTGGGCGGCGTCGAGTCTGGATTCAGCCGCTGAATTGAGCGAGACCCAACCCGGCGCAGCCGCACGAGTAGCGCAGGCCGGTTACGCAGCGATCCAAGTGGGCGAGGCGCCGCAGGCCAATGATTTGAGCCAGGCGATCAACCATCAGGATCGCCTGGAGCGCGCCCTGCGTCAGCAGATCGTCCGCGAACGCCGTTCGCTGGAAACAGGCTTGGCAGTGGTCGCCAGTATTGGCAGTACGTCGCCGTTCATTGGTTTGTTCGGCACGGTCTGGGGAATCATGGAGGCGTTGAAAGGCATCAGCGCGGCGGGGTCGGCGAGCCTGGAAACAGTCGCAGGTCCGATCGGTGCAGCCTTGGTTGCAACGGGTGTGGGGATCGCCGTCGCGGTGCCGGCGGTGCTGGTTTACAACTACTTTTTGCGTCGTTTGAAGCTGACGGCGGCGGACCTGGATGACTTTGCCCACGACTTCTACAGCCTGGCGCAGAAGAGTGCATTCCGCGTGTTGATCCACCCGACGGCGCACAAGGTCGCAACGCCGGGTAACGCGGCAAAAGTGAAGGAGGCGTCCTGATATGGCCTTCTCCACGCAAGACAGTGATGAGGTGCTCAGCGAGATCAACGTGACGCCGCTGGTGGACGTGATGCTGGTGCTGCTGGTGGTGTTTATCGTCACCGCGCCGCTGCTGACCAACGCGATCCCGATCAACCTGCCGAAGACCGAAGCGGTGGCGCCGGTCGAGCAGAAGGACCCGCTGGTGGTGAGCATCGACGGTGCCGGCAAACTGTTTATCAACAAGGATGAGATTCAGCCGGACTTGCTGGAATTCAACCTCAAGTCGGCCAAGGCCAAGGACCCGGAAGTGCGCGTGCAGTTGCAGGCGGATGATGGGGTGAACTACGGCGAAGTGGCACGGGCGATGGCTTCGATTGAACGGGCGGGGATTACCAAGTTGTCGGTGATTACTGCGCGGTAACAGGATTTACGTTTTTCCGGGGCCGTCTCCTTGGCAGGGTGCGGCCCTTTTTTTATTTCTGGCATTAGAAGCGAAGCCCTCACCCTAGCCCTCCCGAAACGTCGGACCGCCCATAGGGAGAGGGGACTGGTCGCGTTGTTCTTACGAGTTACACCGACATGAAAAATCCAGTCGAACTCCGGATTTGAAAGGCCTGGTGATCGGCTCCCTTTCCCCCTCGCCCCCATGGGGGAGAGGGCTGGGGTGAGGGGGGAAAAGATTTCAAGCCATGCACAAATCTCATATTCATTTCAGGTCTTAATAAATAGCTTCTTATTCCTTAACGAATATAAATCCCCTCCCTATACTCGTTCAGGAACAGACACGACGCAGGAGAGCTCCCCATGCGCAACGAATCAATCCGCTACCTGATTGTGCCGGGCTGGCAAGGATCGCCAGAAGATCATTGGCAAAGCCACTGGCAAAACAGCCTGCCGAACAGTGCGCGGGTCGAGCAGGCCGATTGGCTGACGCCGCGCCGCGAAGACTGGGTCGCGGCATTGGCCGAGGCGATTGCCGCCGACAGCACGCCGGTGATCCTTATCGCTCACAGTCTCGGTTGCATCACCGTTGCCCATTGGGCGGCCACGGCGCCGTTGCAATACCTGCGTCAGGTACGCGGCGCCTTGCTGGTCGCGCCAGCGGACGTCGAGCGTCCGGCCTGCGCGCCGGCACTGCGCAACTACGCGCCTATTCCGACTGACCTGCTGCCGTTCCCGAGCCAGGTCGTCAGCTCCGACAACGACGCCGCCGTCAGCGCGCCGCGCGCTCTGGAGCTGGCGCGTAACTGGGGCGCCGAGGCGGGGATTCTTGCCGGTGCCGGGCACATCAACGTCAAATCCGGGCATCAGCGCTGGGAGCAGGGATTTGCTTATCTCTATCGCCTGCAAAACCGCATGGAACACCACGCCCGCCGTCGCGCCTGATTTTATTTCTTTCAACGCCCCCGTCTCCGGCGGTTCTGGGCGGGAGTCTGCCATGAGTTTTGAAACTTTCGGTCAGCCGTTGCTGACCTTTCCCGATGCGGAAAAAAGCCCCCTGAGCATTCGCGCCAAGGCGCTGGTGTTTGTCGATCCGCGTTCGCGTCAGTTGCGCGAGGAGTTGGAGCAATTAGCCCCGCGTGCGATTTCAGTATTGATTCGCGGTGAGACGGGGACAGGTAAAGAACTGCTCGCCCGGCACATCCATCGCGCCAGTGATCGCAGCGGTCTGTTCGTTTCGGTCAATTGCGGTGCGATCAGCCCGACCTACGCCGATGCCGAACTGTTTGGCTATGCCGCCGGCACCTACAGCGGTTCGGCGAGCAGTCGCGCCGGATGGTTCGGTTCGGCCAATGGCGGCACCTTGTACCTCGATGAAATCGGCGACTTGCCGCTGCCGATCCAGATCAAACTACTGGCAGCGCTGGAGAACCACGAAGTCACCCGTGTCGGTGCGCCTCAGCCGAGCCCGGTAGACGTGCGCCTGGTGGCCGCGACCAGCATCGATCTGGCGCAAGCGGTGGACGCGGGGAAATTCCACGAGCGGCTCTATCACTACTTGAGCGAAGGGCAACTGGAACTGCCCGCCTTGCGCGCGCGCATCGGCGACATTCTTTCGCTGGCCGAATATTTTCTCGGCATTTACAGCCAGCGCCTCGACTTGCCCGTGCCGCTGATCAGCGAAGCCGCGCAGCACGTGCTCGAACAACACAGTTGGCCGGGCAACACCCGCGAGCTGGAAAATGTCATTCACTTTGCCTTGCTGGTGAGCACCGGCGACGAGATTCTGCCGGAGCACTTGAACCTGCCCGAGGTGTCTGGGCCGCAGCTTCAGATCGAACGGCTGGTTACACAAATCAACATCGGCGGCAGCGTCGCCGAGCGTAAGGCATTGAAAGATCTGCTGATTCGTTTGAGTGAGGCGGTGTAACTGTTTCGTTCAACATGAACAAAATGGAATATGAAGCTGAATAAACGTTATTGTCCGGGAATAAAAAATCCCGGTATTGTCCGACCCACGCCAGCGATATCACTTCACTGGCACACGTATTAATGCCGTCGTCGATGACGACCGTGATTTTCGATAAGGACACTGCATGAAAAAGGTTCTGTTGTTTACCGCATTGGCGGCTGCTCTGACTGCTTCCCTGGCCAATGCCGGCGAGAAACTGGTGGTTGCCGCGACCCCGGTGCCGCACGCTGAAATCCTTGAGCTGATCAAACCGACCCTGGCCAAAGAAGGCGTGGATCTGGAAATCAAGGTGTTCACCGACTACGTTCAGCCGAACGTACAGGTTGGCGAGAAGCGTCTGGACGCCAACTACTTCCAGACCCTGCCGTACCTGAACAGCTTCAACCAGGGCAAATACAAGGACGACAAATCCAAGTACCTGGTGACCGTGCAGGGCGTGCACGTTGAACCGTTCGGTGGCTACTCGAGCAAGTACAAGACCCTGGCTGAACTGCCGGACGGCGCCACCATCGCCATCCCCAACGAAGGTAGCAACAGCGGTCGCGCGCTGATCCTGCTGCAGAAGGCTGGCCTGATCGAGCTGAAAGATCCGAAAAACGCTCTGGCAACGCCAAAAGACATCGCCAAGAACCCGCACAACTTCAAGTTCAAGGAACTGGAATCGGCCCTGCTGCCACGCGTTCTGAAGGAAGTTGATCTGGACATGATCAACACCAACTACGCGCTGGAAGCCAAGTTGAATCCGCAGAAAGATGCGCTGGTGATTGAGGGCGCTGACTCGCCGTACGTGAACTTCCTGGTGGCCCGTGAGGACAACAAGAACAGCGACGCGATCCAGAAACTGGCCAAAGCCCTGACCAGCCCGGAAGTCAAAGCGTTCATCGAGAAAAAGTACAACGGCGCGGTACTGCCGGCGTTCTGATCTGACGCTTGAACCACCCCCTTCAAGGTGTGAAAACGCCGATGGCCAGTGATGGGCATCGGCGTTTTTGTGTGTGCGTTGAAAAGCCCCTCACCCTAGCCCTCCCGAAACGTCGGACCGCCCAGAGGGAGAGGGGACTGATCGGGGGATGCTGTGGAAGTACGCCGACGTGAAAGAGCTCTGCCGAATCCATAATCGACTCGATCTCTCAGGTCGATGTTTGACGCAAGACAGATCAGGTCGGCTCCCTCTCCCCCTGGGAGAGGGCTGGGGTGAGGGTGCTTTTGATCTTGAGCTCAGGCCACCTGGGCCTTCAACGCCCGCCTCAACGCCACCAACAATTTCACAATCTCCTGCGGATCCAGTCGCTGCGGCACTTTTACGTCCATGTTTTCTTCCTTGTTATGGGTTTGGCCGGGAGAGTCTGGCCAAAAGCTGATCATCCTTGGAGGGCTTTCGTGAAAAAAAGATCCGTCCTACAGCGCAAAGGAAAATAGCCTTCTTATTCCTTCCCGGCAAACCCACAAGATAGTTTTTTGGGTGATATCAATATGCTTTAACGGTATTTAAATTCTTGTTTTTATACCTATAAAGTCGGTGCTTGCCGGACAGCCATCCGCTGTCCATGGACTGCACCACCGTCGCTTACCGAGCGGCGTCCAGGACGTTTCATGACTTTCGATTACGCATTTATCCTCAGCACCCTGCCGGCGTTTCTCAAAGCCGTGGGCGTGACGCTGCAGGTGGGTTTTATCGCCATTGGCACCTCGTTGCTGGTGGCGCTGCTCAACGCGTCGATTCTGGTATTTCGCACGCCTTACCTGCAAAAACTGGTGGGCCTGTATGTGGAGCTGGCGCGTAACACGCCGCTGCTGATCCAGTTGTTTTTCGTCTACTTCGCCTTGCCGGCCGTGGGGATTCAGGTGTCCGGTTTCACTGCCGCGATCATCACCATGACCTTCCTTGGCGGCGCTTACCTCACCGAAGTGCTGCGTGCTGGCGTCGATGCGGTGCCGCAGGCACAACTGGAATCGGGGCGCTCGATCGGCCTGTCCCACGGCCAGTTGCTGCGCTACGTGATTCTGCCGCAAGCGGGGATTCTCAGCCTGCCGTCGCTGTTCGCCAATTTCATATTCCTGCTCAAGGAAACCACCGTGGTCTCGGCGGTGGCGGTGCCGGAAATCCTCTACACCACCAAGAGCTACATCGCGCTCTATTACAAAACCTACGAAATGCTCGCCGTGCTGACGCTGATCTGCGTGCTGCTGTTTTTGCCGCTGTCGCTACTGCTCAGCCGTCTGGAAAGGAGGCTCCAGCATGGCCAGTTCGGGTCTTGAGTTGCTCTGGGTGTCGCTGCCGCAATTGGCCAAAGGCGCCGGGCAAACCTTGTCGATCTCGTTTCTGAGCATCGCCATCAGCACCGTCGGTGGCGTGCTCTACGGCGTGTTGCGCACGTTGAACGTGACGTGGCTGAACGCGATCCTGCGGGTGTATCTGGAGCTGTTCCGGGCGATCCCGGTGCTGGTCTGGTTGTACCTGCTGTTTTTCGGCTTGCCGATTTTCTTCGGCCTGAGCATTCCGAGTTTCTGGTGCGCGGTGCTGGTGCTGTCGCTGTGGGGCGCCAGCGAGGTCGGCGAAGTGGCGCGCGGAGCCCTGCATTCGTTGCCGCGCGGGCAGCGTGAGGCGGGGCTGTCGATTGGTCTGAACGCCGCGCAACTCTACGGCTACGTGCTGCTGCCGCAAGCGCTGAAACGCATGACGCCGCCGACCATCAACGTCTACACGCGGATCATCAAGACCAGCTCGCTGGCGGTGCTCATCGGTGTGGTCGACGTGATCAAGGTCGGCCAGCAGATCATCGAGCGTACTTACGAATCGGTGCTGATCTACGGCGCGCTGTTCCTGTTTTTCTTTTTCATCTGCTACCCGTTGTCGGCCGCCTCGCGCGTGCTGGAGCGGCGCTGGACGCAAGCATGAGCGCATTGATCGAGTTTCACGGCTTCAACAAATTCTATGGCGAGCAGCAGGTGCTCAACGGCATCGACCTGCAGGTGCAGAGTGGCGAAGTGATCGTCATCCTCGGCCCCAGCGGTTGCGGCAAAAGTACCTTGCTGCGGTGCCTCAATGGACTGGAACAGGCCCACAGCGGCAGCCTGAAATTCCTCGGCCGTGAGCTGCTGGACAAGGCCACCGACTGGCGCGAGATCCGTCAGCAGATCGGAATGGTGTTTCAGAGTTACCACCTGTTCCCGCACATGAGTGTGCTCGACAATTTGCTGCTCGGTCCGCTGAAGGTGCAAAAACGTCAGCGCCGCGAAGCGCAACAGCAAGCCGAAGCGCTGCTTGAACGCGTGGGGCTGGCGGAGAAGCGCGATGCCTTCCCGCGTCAGCTCTCCGGCGGTCAGCAGCAACGCATCGCCATCGTTCGCTCGCTGTGCATGAACCCGCGCGTGATGCTCTTCGACGAAGTCACCGCCGCCCTCGACCCGGAAATGGTCAAGGAAGTTTTGCAGGTCATCCAGGGCCTGGCCCGTGAAGGCATGACCCTGTTGATTGTCACCCATGAAATGGCCTTCGCCCGCGCGGTGGCCGACCGCATCGTGTTCATGGATGCCGGGCGCATCCTTGAACAGAACCCGCCCGAGATTTTCTTTACGAACCCGCAAACCGCACGCGCGCAGCAGTTTCTGGAGAAGTTCTCCTTCGTGGCAACACTGCCAAAAACGAATCCGACAAAGGAACTGGAACTGTTATGAAAACTGCCGCTTTTTTACTGCCCCTGCTCAGCCTCGCCTTGCTCGCCGGTTGCGGCAAGACCGAAGAAACACCGAAGCCGAAAGTCGCCAGCGAAAGCACCGCGCCCGCCGGTTATCTGGACAAGATCAAGGCCCGCGACAAACTGATCGTGGGTGTCTTCACCGACAAACCGCCGTTTGGTTTCGTCGATGAAGCCGGACGCTACGTCGGCTTCGATACCGACATCGGTCGTCGTTTCGCCAAGGATCTGCTCGGCGACGAAAACAAGGTCGAATTCGTTGCCGTCGAACCGGCAAGCCGTATCCCGTTTCTGCAAAGCGACAAAGTCGATCTGATCCTCGCCAACATGACCGTGACCCCGGAGCGCAAGGAAGCGGTGGAATTCACCAATCCGAATCTCAAGGTCGCGGTGCAGGCGCTGGTGCCGCAGAGCAGTTCGGTGAAAAACCTCGATGATCTGGCGACGCGCACCACCATCGTCACCACCGGCACTACCGCTGATATCTGGCTGACCAAGAATCATCCGGACTGGAAATTACTGAAGTTCGAGAAAAACTCCGAGTCGCTGCAAGCCCTGGCCAACGGGCGTGGCGATGCTTATGCACAGGACAATCTGGTGCTGTTCAGCTGGGCCAAACAGAACCCGGGTTATCGCGTGCTGGATGACAAACTGGGTGCCGAAGCGCCGATTGCGCCAGCGGTGAAGAAGGGCAATATCGAGCTGCGTGACTGGGTGAATACCGAGCTGGCCAAGTTGGGTGAGGAAAAGTATCTGCTCAAGCTGTACGACCAATATGTGCGTAAAGAGCTGAGTGATGACACCAAGCCTGAGAGCGTGATTGTTGAAGGCGGCAAGTGGCAGGGGTGATTGTCTGTCAGGTCGGTGGTGAGGTCTGCCCCTCACCCCAGCCCTCTCCCGAGGGAGAGGGAGCCGACCGAGGTGTCTTGCATCGGACATCGACCTGACAAACCGAATCGATTATGGATTCACAGACGCATTTCGCGTCGGCGTCACTTCGACTTTGGATTCACAGAAGCATTTTCACGTCGGCGTCACTCTTGAGCATCCCCCAATCAGTCCCCTCTCCCTTTGGGAGAGGGTTAGGGTGAGGGGCTTTTAATCCGGCCAGTTCCACGCCGGCTCATCCAGCACCCGCTGCCCGACAATCCCGGTCTGTCCCAAGGTTTTCTCCAACACGATGCAATTGCACTCCGGGTCTTCCTGCAACGCCGCAATCAACCGCCGCGCATGCGAAACCACCCACACCTGACACTGCTCCGACGCACGAATGATCAACCGCGCCAACGCCGGCAGCAGATCCGGGTGCAGACTGGTTTCCGGTTCGTTCAGCACCATCAGCGACGGCGGCCTCGGCGTCAGTAGTGCCGCAACCAACAGCAGATAACGTAGCGTCCCGTCCGACAGCTCCGCCGCGGACAATGGCCGCAACAAACCTTCCTGATAAAACTCGATGGCAAACCGTCCACCGGCCTGCGCTTCGATATGCACGCGTGCACCGGGAAACGCATCGGTTATCGCCCCACGCATCGCGTCGCCATCACCAATCTCGATGATGGTCTGCAACGCCGCCGCCAGGTCTCTGCCATCGTGGTGCAGCACCGGCGTGCGCGTGCCTAATTGCAGCTGACGCACCGGTGCATCGGCATCACTGCGAAAGTGATCGTAGAAGCGCCAGCGGCGAATGAACTCGCGCATCTGGAACACTTCCGGCGAGCTGCGCAGGCTGCCGACCTGATCGAACAGGCTGTCAAAGTTCGGCGTGTGCTGTGCCAGCACATCCCATTTGCGCTCGGCCCGTGCGCGGATCATCGGACCGTCACGATCCACCAGCAGGCTGGCGGGACGGTAAAGCGCGCCGGCCCAGATGCATTCGCGTTTGATCTGCGGGTCGAGGCTGAAGCGCGAGGGGATTGGCCGCGAATGCTCGGGCAACATGAAGTGCCCGTTGGAGTCAGGCAGCCCGAGGCTGATCGAGTAACTGAAATCTTCCCCGGCGAACCCCAGGCGCAGTCGCTTCACACCCTGACGCACCGTCGATTGAATGGGCACTTCGCCGTTGCGCATGCGCCGGCTGAGGGTTTCCGGCCCGGCCCAGAAGGTCGACTCCAGTCCGCCCTCGCGGGCCAGCGCATTGACCACGCCACCCTGAGCGGTTTCCGCCAACAGGCGCAAGGCCCGGTAGAGATTGGATTTGCCGCTGCCGTTGGGGCCGGTGATCAGGTTCAGCCGGCCCAGCGGGATCACCAGTTTGTTGATCGAACGGTAATTGGCCACTGCCAGAGTGTTGAGCATGGAATTCCTTCTCTTGAGACGCCTATTGTAGGAGCTGCCGCAGGAAAACATGGGGGACGAACGGGCGAACGTTGAACCCTGTTCTAAGCTCACAGTCGTATCGTCACTTGCACGTTCGTACACAGGAAGGAGTCTGCATGGCGAGTCCCGGTTTGAAAACAGCGGTCATGCTGAGTCTGTTCACTTTGGTGACCGCATGCGGCGAGAAAAAAGCTCCTGAGGAATACCTGCCCAGGGTCTTCGTACAGGAAGTCAAACCCACGGATTACGCCGCTGCGGTGACATTGACCGGTGACGTGCAGGCGCGCGTGCAGACCGAACTGTCGTTCCGCGTCGGCGGCAAGATCATCCAGCGTATGGTCGACGTCGGTGACCGGGTCACGGCCAAACAGGTGCTGGCCAAGCTCGACCCCAAGGATTTGCAGACTAACGTCGATTCGGCTCAAGCCCAGGTCGTCGCTGAACAAGCCCGGGTGAAACAAAGTGCGGCCGCCTTCGTGCGCCAGCAAAAACTCCTGCCCAAGGGCTACACCAGCCAGAGCGAATACGATTCCGCCCAAGCGGCGTTGCGCAGCAGCCAGAGCGCCTTGAGCGCGGCGCAGGCGCAATTGGCCAACGCCAAGGACCAGCTCAGCTATACCGCGCTGATCGCCGATGCCCCGGGGGTGATTACCGAGCGCCAAGCCGAAGTCGGCCAGGTTGTGCAGGCCACGGCGCCGATTTTTTCGTTGGCCCGCGACGGCGACCGTGACGCGGTGTTCAACGTCTATGAATCGCTGCTGGCCGAGCGTCCTGCGGATCCATCGATCGTCGTCAGCTTGCTCGATAACCCTGCCATCAAAACCACCGGCACGGTGCGTGAAATCACCCCGGCGGTGTCGGCGCAGTCCGGCACGGTGCAAGTCAAAGTCAGCCTCGACAGCCTGCCACAAGGGATGCAGCTGGGCTCGGTGGTCAGCGCCACCGCCAAGGGCAGCGGCAAGTCGGCAGTCGAATTGCCATGGTCAGCGCTGACGAAAAACATCAGTGATCCGGCGGTGTGGATGGTCGACGATAAAGGTGAGGCGCAGTTGCACAACGTGACCGTCGGCCGCTACCTGATCGGCAAGGTCATCATCAGCGAAGGCCTCAAGGGCGGGGAAAAAGTCATCGTCGCCGGTGGGCAGTTGTTGCATCCCGGCATGAAAGTCGAAATCGCTGAAAACACCTACAAGGGTCTGCAACCGGGAGCACAGCCATGAAGCGTCTGGGGCTGTTATTCGTGGGTGTGTTGCTGGCGGCCTGCTCGAAAAGCGAGCCTCCTCCGGAGCCGGTACGTCCGGTGTTATCGGTCAAGGTTCAAGCGTTGAGCGAGGAAAGTCTCGGGCGTTTCGCCGGCAGCATCCAGGCGCGTTATGAAAGCAACACCGGTTTCCGCGTCGGTGGCCGCATCGCCAGCCGCAACGTCGATGTCGGAGCCGAAGTACAAAAGGGCACGCTGCTCGCCACCCTCGATCCGTCTGATCAGCAGAACCAATTGCGTTCGGCTCAGGGCGACCTAGCCAAGGTTCAGGCGCAACTGATCAATGCCCAAGCCAATGCCCGCCGTCAGCAGGCGCTGTTCGATCGTGGCGTCGGGGCGCAGGCCCAACTGGACATCGCTACAACAGACCTGAAAACCACCCAAGCCTCGCTGGACCAGGCACGGGCGGCGGTCAATCAAAGCAAGGATCAGCTCGGCTACACCGAACTGCGTTCCGACCATAAAGCCGTGGTCACCGCGTGGAACGCCGAAGCCGGGCAAGTGGTGACGGCGGGCCAGCAGGTCGTGACCCTGGCGCAACCGGACATCAAGGAAGCGGTGATCGATCTGCCGGACACCCTGGTCGATCAGATTCCCTCCGACGTGGTGTTTCTGGTGGCCGGGCAACTCGACCCGAGCATCAACACCACGGCAACCCTTCGCGAGATCGAACCGCAGGCGCAAAGCGCCACGCGTACTCGTCGTGCACGCCTGACGCTGGCCGAGACACCGGACGGTTTCCGCCTCGGCACGGCGATCAGCGTGACCCTCAGTTCGGCGATCAAACCGCGCATCGAATTGCCGGCTACCGTTTTGCAGGAGGTCGACGGCAAACCACGGATCTGGGTCATCGACACCCAGAGCAAAACCGTCAGCCCCCGCGACGTCAGCGTGATCAGCCGCACCGACAGCAGCGTGGTGCTTGCGGGCGGCGTGAAGAATGGCGAGCGCGTGGTCAGCGCCGGCGTCAACAGCCTCAAACCCGGACAATCGGTAAAACTTGACGAGGACAGTCAATGAAAGGCTCTTTCAACCTCTCCGAATGGGCCCTCAAGCATCAGTCATTCGTCTGGTATCTGATGTTCGTCGCGTTGCTGATGGGCGTGTTCTCGTACTTCAATCTGGGCCGCGAAGAAGACCCGTCGTTCACCATCAAAACCATGGTGATCCAGACCAAATGGCCGGGCGCGACCCAGGAAGAAACCCTCGCGCAGGTCACCGACCGCATCGAGAAAAAACTCGAAGAACTCGACTCCCTCGACTACGTGAAAAGTTACACGCGCCCCGGCGAATCGACGGTGTACGTGTACCTGCGCGACACCACCAGCGCCAAGGACATCCCGGAAATCTGGTACCAGGTGCGCAAGAAGATCGACGACATTCGCGGGCAGTTCCCCCAAGGTATTCAAGGGCCCGGGTTCAACGACGAGTTCGGTGATGTGTTCGGCTCGGTCTACGCCTTCACCGCCGACGGCCTGACCATGCGCCAGTTGCGCGATTACGTAGAACAGGCGCGGGCCGAGATCCGCAATGTACCGGGGCTGGGCAAGATCGAAATGATCGGCCAGCAGGACGAAGTGATTTATCTGAACTTCTCTACCCGTAAACTGGCGGCGTTGGGTATCGATCAGCGTCAGGTTGTGCAGAGTCTGCAATCGCAGAACGCCGTGACCCCGGCGGGTGTGATCGAGGCCGGCCCTGAGCGGATTTCCGTGCGCACTTCCGGGCAGTTCGCCTCGGAAAAAGACCTGGCCGAGGTCAATCTCAAGCTCAACGACCGTTTCTATCGCTTGGCTGACATCGCCGACATCACTCGCGGTTACACCGATCCGGCGACCCCGGAATTCCGCTTCGACGGTAAACCGGCCATCGGTCTGGCGATTGCCATGCAGAAGGGCGGCAACGTTCAGGCGTTCGGCAAGGCGTTGCACCAGCGCATCGATGAACTGACCGCAGACTTGCCGGTTGGCGTGGGTGTACACACCGTGTCCGATCAAGCGGTGGTGGTGGAAGAAGCGGTCGGTGGCTTTACCAGTGCGCTGTTCGAGGCGGTGATCATCGTGCTGGTGGTCAGCTTCATCAGCCTCGGCGTGCGCGCCGGCCTGGTGGTGGCGTGCTCGATTCCGCTGGTGCTGGCGATGGTCTTTGTGTTCATGGAATACAGCGGCATCACCATGCAGCGGATTTCTCTCGGTGCCTTGATCATCGCCCTCGGCCTGTTGGTGGACGACGCGATGATCACCGTGGAGATGATGGTCACGCGCCTGGAAATGGGCGAGAGCAAGGAGGAGGCCGCGACGTACGCCTACACCTCGACGGCGTTCCCGATGCTAACGGGGACGCTGGTGACGGTCGCCGGTTTCGTGCCCATCGGCCTCAACGCCAGTTCCGCCGGTGAGTACACCTACACGCTGTTTGCAGTGATTGCCGTGGCCATGATTGTGTCGTGGATTGTCGCGGTGTTCTTCGCTCCGGTGATCGGTGTGCACATCCTCAGCGCCAACGTGAAACCTCATGACGCTGAGCCGGGCCGCGTCGGGCGTGCGTTCAATGGCGGCCTGTTGTGGGCGATGCGCAATCGCTGGTGGGCGATCGGTATCACCGTGCTGCTGTTTGCCCTGTCGATTTTTTGCATGCGTTTTGTGCAGAACCAGTTCTTCCCGGCGTCGGACCGCCCGGAAATTCTCGTCGACCTGAACCTGCCACAAAACGCCTCCATCGACGAAACACGCAAGGCCGTCGACAAGCTGGAAGAAACCCTCAAAGGCGACCCGGACATTGTGCGCTGGAGCACCTACATCGGTCAGGGCGCGATCCGTTTCTATCTGCCCCTCGACCAGCAATTGCAAAACCCGTACTACGCACAACTGGTGATCGTCAGCAAAGACTTCGCGGCCCGTGAGGCACTGAGTCAGCGTCTGCGCGAGCGCTTGCACAAGGATTTCGTCGGCATCGGCAGTTACGTCCAGGCGCTGGAAATGGGCCCGCCGGTGGGGCGTCCGATCCAGTACCGGGTCAGTGGCAAGGACATCGATCAAGTGCGCAAGCACGCCATCGATCTGGCCACCGAACTGGACAAGAACTCGCACATCGGCGAGATCATTTATGACTGGAACGAGCCGGGCAAAGTCCTGCGCATCGACATCGCCCAGGACAAGGCGCGACAGCTCGGGTTGTCCTCCGAAGACGTGGCGAACCTGATGAACAGCATCGTCAGCGGCGCGCCGCTGACCCAGGTCAACGACGACATCTACCTGATCAATGTGGTCGGCCGGGCGGTGAATTCGGAGCGCGGTACGCCGGAAACCCTGCAGAATCTGCAGATCGTTACGCCCAATGGCACGTCGATCCCGCTGCTGGCTTTCGCTACCGTGCGTTATGAGCTCGAACAGCCACTGGTGTGGCGTCGCGACCGCTTGCCGACCATCACCATCAAGGCCTCGGTGCGCGACGAGATCCAGCCGACCGATCTGGTGAAACTGCTCAAACCGTCGATTGATGCCTTCGCTGACAAACTGCCAGTGGGCTACAAAGTCGCCACCGGCGGTACGGTCGAGGAAAGCGGCAAGGCCCAGGGGCCGATTGCCAAGGTCTTGCCGTTGATGTTGTTCCTGATGGCAACCTTCCTGATGATCCAGTTGCACAGCGTGCAGAAGATGTTCCTCGTCGCGAGTGTTGCGCCGCTGGGACTGATTGGCGTGGTGCTGGCGCTGGTGCCGACCGGCACGCCGATGGGCTTCGTGGCGATTCTGGGGATTCTCGCGCTGATCGGCATCATCATCCGTAACTCGGTGATTCTGGTGACGCAGATCGATGAGTTCGAGCGCAAGGGTTACGCGCCGTGGGATGCGGTGGTCGAAGCGACCGAGCATCGGCGCCGGCCGATCCTGCTGACCGCGGCGGCGGCGAGCATGGGCATGATCCCCATCGCCCGGGAAGTGTTCTGGGGGCCGATGGCGTACGCGATGATTGGCGGGATCGTGGTGGCGACGTTGTTGACGCTGCTGTTCCTGCCGGCGCTGTATGTGGCCTGGTACAAGATCCGCGAGCCGGAGAAGGACGCTTCGTCAGCGACCCACTGAGGGAGCTTGTTACACCTTTGGGAACGGTCTGACTTACAACTGTGATGCATTGCGTTACCGTCCTTCCTCCATGTGGAGGAGGGACGCCTGATGTCGACGGTCACTTGCTGGCTGCGCCAACTGCTATTAGTGGCCGCCCTGAGCCTGTCGCCCGCATCGCTGGCCGAAACGCTGCTGCAAAACCCGCTGTGGCGCGTACAACTCGACCCCGCAACCCTCGCTGTGCGAGTCACCCCGGCCAACGGCGCGACTGTGCAAGCCTCGACGGGTGTCGCTGCGCACAAGGTCAGCAACCTGGTGCAACGCGACAATCGCGTCGACTGGCAATGGGACGATGGCGCCTTGTCACTCAGCGTTGATCTCGATCAACGCGACCTGAACCTCTCGATCACCGCACGCGCCCCGGCTGAACTTGAGTTCTTGCGCCAGCCCGGCAATGCCATGGGCAAGGGTCTGATCTGGCCCTTGGCCGAGGGCCATTATGTGCCGCGCGGCGATCCGGTGTGGCAGGCATTTCTGGTGAGTCAAGGGGTGCTCAATGCCACTCAGGATATGAGTCTGCCGATCTGGGGCGTCGAGCATGAGGGGTTCAGCCTCAGCTGGTTGCTGACCAACCCCTACAACAAGCAACTGCTGTTCAGCGCCGAGGGCGATACGCTCGCTTTGTCGGTGCGGCATCAATTCACCTCACTCAAGCCGTCGACAGCGCTGACGTTCAGCCTGTTTCTGGGTGACGCCGAGCCGCTGGCCGGTGCCAAGCGCTATCGACAATGGTTGATCGACACCGGTCGTCACGAAAGCCTGAGCCGCAAGCTTGAGAAAACACCGGCGTCGCGAAAGCTGTTGGGCGCCAGTCATGTCTACCTGTGGGGTAACGATCTGCTGGGGCAAAAGGATGTGCGTAACTGGCCGGCGTTGCTTGGCAAGTTGCGCGGCCAGAGCCAGCTTGCCGGTGCTCTTCGAGGCGCGATGGAGCGTGAGGCCTTGCAGCTGCTCGCCCAGCAAACGGTGCTCAATCGTTATCAGCAAGGTGTGCTGCTGCACAGCCTCAATCGGGCGCTGAACACTCAGGCGCGCAAAACGTGGCAAGCCCGCGCGGTGCCGGACATGCAGGCACTGGTCAACAGCTACGCCGCTCTGCGCGGGCAACTGTCCCGCGAGTTCGCCGGTGCCGTCACAGCCAATCCCGAGCAATGGGGCAATACCTTGTCGCTGGATACCATTGAACAATTGCAAAACGCCGGGCTGTCGCGCTTGTGGCTGGGTCTTGGGGAGGGGTGGGAGGGCGGGCTCTGGCATCCCGAGGCGGTTCGAGCAGGCGTGCAGGCCGGGTATCTGCTGGCGCCGTATGATTCTTACGAGACGGCGCTGAGTCGGGATGAGAACCCGGACTGGACCACCGCGCATCTGGGTGACACGGCTTACCGCGAGTGCGCCATCGTGCTGGAAAATCGCACGCTGAAAAGCGGCTTTCAGCAATCGGGTCATTACACCGACCCACGCTGCGTGCGCCATTTGCTGGAGAAACGAGTCAAAGCGGTCAGCGTCGCCGCCGGTTTCAACAGCTGGTTTCTCGATGCCTACGCCACCGGCATGTTGTTCGACAGCTACCGCGCGGAAGCCCCCATGACGCAGGCGCAGAATGCCGAGGGCAACGTCGCGGCGTCGCGTTGGATCAACGAAACGCTGCAATTGCCCAGCGGCTCCGAGGATGGCAATGCGACAACGGCTCAAGGCGTGCTGTTCGCCCATGGCATGCAGACACCGGTGATCGGTTGGGGCGATGCCGACATGAGTAAAAACCCGGATTCCGAATACTTTGTCGGCAAGTGGTTTCCGCCGGAGCAACCGGCCCTGTTCTTCAAATCGGTGCCAATAAAGGAACCGTTGCGGCGCATTCACTTTGATCCGGCCAGCCGTTTGCCGCTGTATCAAGCGGTGTTCCACGGTTCGCTCATCACCACCCATCACTGGTTGTTCGACAGCCTTAAACCGAGCAACGCAAGGGTGGAAAACGAACTGACGCAATTGCTCTACAATGTGCCGCCGCTGTACCACCTGAGTGCGGCAACGCTGGCGCAGCGACTGCCGCTGATGGCCCGTCAGGACGCATTCTTCCGTCCGCTGCATGAGCGCCTGGCGGCGCAGGCGCTGACCGGTTTCGAATGGCTGAGCGAAGATCGGCAGGTGCAGCAGACTTCATTTGAAGACGGCACTCGGCTGCTGGCCAACTTCGATCCAGCCCAGCGTGAAGTGGACGGCCGGACCCTGTCCGGCGAGAGCATCACCGTGCTACTGCCGGAAGGTACCGTCAGCCACTACCGGGTGCAGGCAACTCCCTGACTCAGCCTTTGCGCCAGACGCTGGCCAACCACGGCTGCTGCTCGCGCGGCAGGCCGGCGGGACGGAAGTAGTGTTCCAGTTCGACGAATCCGGCGCGGACAAGCAGCCCGCGCCAAGCCTCAAGATCGTGATACGAACCATACCGCGGCCCGTTCCAGCCCTCACGATTATCCCCACGCGGATTCGAGCTGAACAACACGCCACCCGGTTTCAACGCTCCGTGCAATTGCTTCAATACCCGTGGCAATTCCTGTAACGGCACATGAAAAAGCACCGCATTGGCAAAGATCCCGTCGAAGCGTTCAGCCGGCAGATCGAGTTTCAGAAAGTCCTGTTGCAGCACCTCGCAACCACTGTCTTCGCGGGCCATTCGCGCGAACTCTTGCGAACCGTCCAGCCCGACGGCGGTGTGACCCAGACGCGTAAACGTCTGCAAATCCCGCCCCGGCCCGCAGCCGAAATCCAGAACCGTGAACGGCGCCACACCTTGAATATGCCGCAGCAATGCATCGATGTTCTGGCTGACATCGTGGTCGCGGGTGCCTTCACGGAAGTCTTCGGCCACCGAGTTGTAATGGCCAAGGGTGGTGGCAGTGATCTGTTCGAGATCGTTGGGGGTCTGCTTCATGGTGGGGATACGCGGGCAATTGGGGTTTGCCGAATATACGCCATGAAGCGGGGCTGCTGCGCAACCCATCGCGAGCAGGCTCGCTCCCACAGGGGAACGCATTCCAAATGTGGGAGCGAGCCTGCTCGCGAAAGCGGTTTCAGAGGCGCTACATGAATCTGGATGAGCTCAGCGCTTGTTCAACCCCCGTGCCAACCGGTCCCCACCCAACTGAATCACCGCCACCAACGCCACCAGCAACACGATCACCGTCAACATGATCTGGCTGTCAAAGCGCTGATACCCGTAGCGATAGGCGATATCCCCCAACCCGCCAGCGCCAATCGCCCCGGCCATCGCGGAAGAGTTGATCATCGTCACCAACGTGATAGTGAACCCGCCGACTATCCCCGGCAGCGCCTCAGGCAGCAACACATGCCAGACAATGTGCCAACGCCGGCAGCCCATCGCCTGCGCCGCTTCGATCAAGCCATGATCAACCTCACGCAGACTCACTTCGGCAATCCGCGCAAAGAATGGCGTAGCGGCAATTGTCAGCGGCACCACCGCTGCCCAGACACCGTACGTAGTGCCGACAATCAGCCGGGTGAACGGAATCAGCGCGACCATCAGAATCAGAAACGGAATCGAGCGAAACAGGTTCACGAACGCGCCCAACGCTCGATTCAACACTGGCGCTTCATAGATCCCGCCCTTGTCGCTGGTGACCAGGATCACCGCCATCGGAATCCCCACCAGCAGCGCGATCAGTGATGACACACCGACCATCAGGAAGGTGTCGATGAAACCCTGCAGCAAGCGATCAAACCACATAACCCAATACCTCTACTCGTTGCGCCCACGGCGTGGCGCGCTCGCGCAATTGTTCGGCGCTAAACGCTGAGCCGCTGACCGCCAACAACAGTTGCCCCAGCGCATGCCCCTGAATTCGTTCGACACCGCCCTGCAGCAGCTTCACCCGGCCACCCAATGCCGCGAACAGTGCCGCCAGATCCGGCTCGTCACTGGCGCTGCCGGTGAACTGCAAGCGCAGCACCACAGCGGCGTCGGAGGAGGGAGCCTGCGTGTGCAAACGGCTTTGCAATTCTTCCGGCAGCGCGTGTTGCAATGGCGCAAGCAAGGTCTGGCTGACCTCGTGCTGCGGATTGCCGAACACTTCCCAGACCGGGCCTTGCTCTACGACACGACCATGCTCAAGCACCACGACGCGATCGCAGATTTCGCGAATTACGGCCATCTCGTGAGTGATCAGAACGATGGTCAGGCCCAGACGTTGGTTGATCTCGCGCAGCAAGCCGAGGATCGACTGCGTGGTCTCTGGATCGAGCGCCGAAGTGGCTTCGTCGCAGAGCAAAATATCCGGGTCATGCACCAGCGCACGGGCGATGCCGACACGCTGTTTCTGCCCGCCGGAAAGCTGCGCCGGATAAGCCTTGTGCTTTTCTTGCAGGCCGACCAGTTCGAGCAGTTCACGGACCTTTTTCTCGCGTTGTTCTTTCGGCACACCCGCGACTTTCAGCGGCAGTTCAACGTTCTGCCAAACGGTCTTGGCTGACATCAGATTGAAGTGCTGGAAGATCATGCCGATGCGTCGGCGCAAAGCGACGAGACGGTCCTCATCGAACTCGCCGATGTCGACCTGATCGATCAGCACTCGCCCCGAGGTCGGTTGTTCCAGACGATTGATCGTGCGAATCAGCGACGACTTGCCAGCGCCGCTGCGACCGATAATGCCGAACACTTCGCCGCGCTGGATCGCCAGATCAATGCCCTGCAATGCCGCGACCGGGCCTTGGCGACCGTTGTAGGTTTTGCCCAGACCGATGAAGCGCACGTGAGCGCGATTCAGCTCGGGGTGCAGCTCGGTTTTTTCAGCATTGTGTGGCTCTGGAATTTCCAGTCGCCGTTGGATCGCGGCCGTCATGCTCAGCTTTCCCAACCGGCTTGATACAGCTTGCCGTGGGCCTTATCCAGCGCCGCGCGAACAACCGGTGAATGCTGATAAATGTCGACGAATTTGATCAGGCGCGGATCGGTTTTGCTTTTCGGCTGGATGACAAACTGAATCACGTATTCCTTGTGATCGAGACCGTCGAACAGCAGTGCCGAGCCGGCATCGAAGGTCTTCGCCAAACGAATGTAGGCCGGGTAGCCCTGGACCAGATCGGCGTCGTCGTAGGCGCGCACCAGTTGTACGGCTTCGACCTGGAGGATTTTGATCTTCTTCGGGTTGGCGACAATGTCATCTTCGGTGGCTTTGTAGCCGACGCCCGGTTTCAGCGTGATCAAACCGGCCTTGGCCAGCAATTGCAAACCGCGACCGCTGTTGATCGGATCGTTGGCGATAGCGACGCTGGCGCCCTCTGGCAGCTCATCGAAGCTTTTATATTTTTTCGAATAGAGGCCGACGTTGTTGATGATCCCGGGCGCGAACGGCACCAGATCAAAACCCGAGGCGGCTTTGGCGTTTTCGAGGAACGGGATGTGCTGGAAGTAGTTCACGTCGATGTCGCCGGCGGCGAGGCTGACGTTCGGTGCGATCCAGTCGGTGAACTCCACTAACTCAACTTTGAGGCCTTGTTTGGAGGCTTCTTCGACGGCGGCTTCCAGCGGGATGGCGAAGGCGGCGGTGGTGCCGATTTTCAACGGGGCGTCGGCGGCGAAGAGGGCCGAGCTGAACAGGCCGAGGGCCAGGGCCAGTGCTTTGACTGGGTGGGACAGGCGTTTTTTGGTCATGATGGTTTTTCCAGTCAGTGCGTAAATTTGGGGTGTCTGGTCGGGCCTCTTCGCGAGCAGGCTCGCTCCCACAGGGGAAATGCATTCCAAATGTGGGAGCGAGCCTGCTCGCGAAGCTTTTAGCGGCGGAACGAAGAACCGGTGTGTTGCTCAGGGAGCTGCGCCTCACCGTGAAACAGCTTCTCGCGCAAGCTGCCACTGTCGTACGCGGTCTTGTACGACCCGCGCCGCTGCAACTCCGGAATCACCAGGTCAATGAAATCGACATAGCTTTCCGGCGTGACAATTCGCGTCAGGTTGAAACCATCGAGACCGGTTTCGGCGATCCACGATTCCAGCTCATCCGCCACTTGCTCCGCCGAACCCACCACCGTGATATAGCGACCACCGAGGGCGTGCTGGTCGAGCAATTTGCGCCGGGTCCAGTCGTTGTTCTGCAGGTTTTTGGTCGCCGACTGAATGGCGTTGCTCTTCACGTACTGGATCGGCTCGTCGATCTCGTACTGGGAAAAGTCGATGCCGGTGGATGCCGAGAAGTGCGCTACGCCGGCCTCGGCGCTGGCGTAGCTGAGGTACTCGGCGTGCTTGGCCCACGCAGCTTCTTCAGTCGCGCCGACGATGACGTTGAGGCCCATGAACACCTTGATGTCCTCGGGATTGCGTCCGGCTTCGACGGCGCTGGCGCGGACCTTGTCGACCTGAACTTTGGTCGACGGTTTGTTCTGGCCGCTGATGAATACGCACTCGGCGTGACGCCCGGCGAACAGTAAACCGCGATCGGAACTGCCCGCCTGAAACAGTACGGGTGTGCGCTGTGGCGAAGGCTCACAAAGGTGATAACCCTCAACCTGATAGAACTCGCCCTTGTGCTCGACCTTGTGCACTTTCTCCGGGTTGGCGTAGATCCGCTGCTCGCGGTCGTTGAGCACTGCGCCTTTTTCCCAACTGCCTTCCCAGAGTTTGTAGAGCACTTCCAGATATTCGTCGGCCTGATCGTAGCGACGGTCATGTTCCACCTGTTCGCTGAGGCCCATGGCTTTGGCGGCGCTGTCGAGGTAACCGGTGACGATGTTCCAGCCGACGCGGCCACGGCTCAAATGATCGAGCGTCGACATGCGTCGGGCGAACAGATACGGCGGCTCGTAAGTGAGATTCGCGGTCAGACCGAAACCAAGATTTTTGGTCACGGCAGCCATCGCTGAAACCAGCAGCAGCGGATCGTTGACCGGCAACTGGATCGACTCTTTCAGCGGCACATCGACCGAGTTCTGATAGACGTCGTATACACCAACGATGTCAGCGATGAACAAACCGTCGAACAGCCCGCGCTCCAGCAATTGCGCCAGTTCCGTCCAGTACTCAATGGTGTTGTAGCGCGTCGAGGTGTCGCGCGGGTGCGTCCACAAGCCGTGGTTGATGTGGCCGATGCAGTTCATGTTGAACGCGTTGAGCAGGATTTTCTTTTTCGCAGCGCTCATCAGATCGTCCCTCGCAACGGAGGGTTTTCATCGTTGAGGTAGTAGTTGCCGACGGCGTGATATTTCCAGCGCACCGGATCGTGCAGGGTGTGCACGCGGGCGTTGCGCCAATGGCGGTCGAGGCCGTGCTCGATCAGGGTCGCCTGGCTGCCGGCCAGTTCGAACAGCGTGCTGCCGGCGGCCAGGGAAATTTCGGTGCTGATCGCCCGTGCTTCGGCGACGGCAATCGAGGCGGCGGCGACGGTCTCTGCGTTGGTCTCGGCTTGCGCGGCGTCGAGGAATTCGCCAGCACGTTCAAGCAAGGCCTCGGTGGCATGCAGGCGGATGCTCAAGTGGCCGAAGCTTTTCAGCGTCAGCGGATCTTCGGTGGCTTTGTCGTTGCCGGAATCGATCCATGGGCGTGTCTTGCTGCGCACGAAGTGCAGGGCGTCTTCGTAAGCGGCGCGGGCGATGCCGGTGTCGATGGCGGCGTGAAGGATCTGCGCCAACGGTCCGACCGTGGTTGGGCGTTCGAAGGCGCTTTGGAAGGGCAGCACGTCTTCCGCCGAGACGAACACGTCTTCGAACACAACAGAGCCGCTGCCGGTGGTACGTTGGCCGAAGCCGCTCCAGTCGTCGATCACGGTCAGGCCTTGGCTGTCACGCGGGACGAAGGCCAGTTGCTGCACGCCGTTTTCATCGACCACCGAAGTTGGAATTCGCTGCGCGTAGATCGCACCGGTTGAATAGAATTTGCGGCCGTTGATGCGATAACCATCGCCGTCGCGCTTGAGGCTGGTGACGCGGTCGTGGGCCGTTTTAGTGCCCAGTTCTGCCAAGGCATTGCCGAAGCGTTGGCCGGCGAGAACCTCGGCGTACAGCCGTTGTTTTTGTGCGTGGCTGCCGTTCACCCGCAGCACTTCCAGTGCGTAAAAATGGTTCTGCGGAATCTGCCCGAGCGAGCCGTCAGCCTGAGCGATCAGGGCAATGACTCTAGCCAACGTTACGTTGGACACGCCAGCGCCGCCGTATTCCTTGGGCACGCTGATGCCCCATAGACCAGAGCGGGAAAATACATCGAGTTCCGGCAGTGGCAAGCGACGTTCACGGTCGCGCAGGGCGCTGTCGCGTTTGAAATCTTCGGCCAGGTCGCTGGCGACGATCAGGGCTTGCTCATCGCTGGTGATGACCGCGACGTGATGGGAAAGCGTCATGTTTTTCTCCAGATGTCTGGTCGTCTCAGATCCAGGAATGGCGAGCCGGTAAAGTGCCGTTGAGGCGGTAGGCGCCGACCGCGTGATATTTCCAGCGCACCGGGTCGTGCAGCGTGTGCACGCGGGCGTTGCGCCAGTGGCGATCGAGGTTGAATTCGGCCAGGGTCGCGCGGCTGCCGGCCAGTTCGAACAGCTTTTCGCTGGCGAGCAAAGAAATTTCGGTGGTCAGTACTTTGGCCTCGGCCACGGCGATGGAGGCGCGGGCGGCGGATTCGGCAGTGAGCGGTGCGGCGTGCACTTGATCAAGCACTTTGCCGGCCTTGCGCAGCAGGGCTTCGGCGGCGTGCAGTTCGATTTTCAGTTTGCCGATGTCAGCGATCACATAGAGGTCATCGCTGGCGCGATCGACCTTGGCGTCGATCCACGGCCGCGCGCGGGTTTTGACGAATTCGATGGCGTCGTCGATGGCCCCACGGGCGATGCCGGCGTCGATGGCCGCTTGAATCAGCTGCGACACCGCGCCTTGGGTGTTCGGTGTTTCGTTGATCTTCCAGTTGTCGACAACCAGGCTGGACTCGACGCGCACATTGTTCAGCAGGATCGTACCGCTGGCGGTGGTGCGTTGACCGAAGCCCGACCAGTCGTCAACGATGCGCAGGCCCGGCGTGCCGCGTCGGACGAAGGCCAGCACTTGCTTGCCGTCATCGTTGAGCGCTTTCACCGCGACCCAGTGCGCAAACAGTGCACCGGTGGAATAGAACTTCTGGCCGTTGATCACGTAATCGTCGCCGTCGGCGGTGATCCGCGCTTTCAGTTCCAGGGTGTTTTTGGTGCCGCGCTCAGGGCCGGCGTTGCCGATGCGCCAACCTTCCAGAACGCTCTGGAACAGCTGTTGTTTCTGCGCTTCGGTGGCGCTGCCGAGCACCAGATTGATGATGCCGAACTGGTTCTGCGGAATCTGCCCCAGCGCCGGATCGGCGGCGGAAATGATCGCAAACACCTCGGCCAAAGTGACGAAGGAAACCTGCGGGCCACCGTATTCACGCGGAATGGCGATGCTGCCTAATCCGCTGCGGGTGAACTGCTCGATTTCCGACCACGGCAACTTCCGCTGACGGTCGCGTTTGGCGGCCTGCACGCGGGCAACCAGCGCCAGTTCATGGGCAGCCTTGATGGCTTGGGCGTCGTTGCGCAAGACTTGCGCGGGCAACAACAACGGGGCGATGTCCAGATCAGACTGGACGTTTGCGTCTGCCAGACTGGACATCAGTGCCGCTCCTTGGCTGCACGCAATGCCCTGGCGATCTGCACTGGGGTGATTGTGTTCCGGACCATACTGCCTACCTCACATCTCATGAAAAACGCCGCAAAAGTGCGGCGAACGAAAGAATGTCCGGTGGTCCGGTTCATATACCCTAAGCGTGTATAAATATTAAATAAACTAACTTTTAGGAATATGTATAGAAGGGGTGATGGTCGGGTTGGTTAAGAATTTTCGGGTAAGGGGGTTGGCGCCCCTTACCCGCTGAGGAGGATCAATCTTTACGTGATTCGGCAGCCATGAGTTCTGGCCTGAGCGGGACTTTCAGATAAGGGTTTGCGCAGCCGATCTTTAATGTACGCGGTGGCGCCCAGCGTGAGTTGTTGCCGACCCGATCGAGAATGCAATACGTCACGTCCAGCCGCAGATCTTCGCCTGCTTCGACAATCACCGATGGCGGGACCCAGACCTGAATCGGTAACCCGATATCCGCTGGCGTGATCGGCGCCAGATCCATGCGTACATCGCCCCAGCGCAAGGTAATGGCGTCGTCCTCGGCCATGTTCAGGTAGGGTTCGATGGTGAGCGGAACGCCGCGTTTGATCTGGTTTGGATTGACTCCCTGACGGCGAATGGCATCGGGAATGGTCACCGGCGCCAGTTGCTGGTTTTCGTCGCCGCAGAGCGCTGAAGGTTGTCCGCCCGGGCAGTCCAGTTTGACCTGCACTCGCATCGCCGCTGATAGCGCCGGCCCGTGACCGACCTGCATCACCCGGTAGTGAATACGTGCGGTGCCGTTGGCAATGAAACTCTCCGGCACCCGCAGGCTGACGGCCGTGCCGACGTCATTGGCCGCCAGCACCCTGGAAGCGACATAGCATTTATTCCAGAACAGCTCGATGAGGTCTCCGTTATCCATGTCGGGGTAAGGCGACACCTCGACCAGCAGATGGGCGGCGGCGGCCAGATTGATGCCGGTTTTTTGCGCGGGCGCCAGGGTCGGCGCTGCCAGTTCGGGGGTATGCGAAGTGCGGGTCATCGTTTTCTCTCCTTGAAGCCTTGCAGCGAAGTCCGTTTCTGAAAGAACAAAAGGCGTGAATAAACTGGCAATAAAGCTTTGAACTTTTATTCAAGTTGAATACGGGTTAATTAAACTAAGTGGTGCCGGTTGTCGACTAGATAAGAGTGTGCGGGAGGGGGTGTCAATAGACGAGATTAGTTAATCCGTGAATTACGAATTAATCAGAAGTTTCCTACGCTGGCGCAGCCATATGCCTATGTGTTCAAGCGAAACGAGCCACGGAACTCAGGGTTTTATGGCGGTTTTTGCGCAGATTTATTTGAACGCGGTCATGCCGCGAGGAATGGGTTTCAGGCGGGCATTATCTGTTGCAGAACATAAATATGCACCGCCTCGGATATATTTTGTTTAGGTAGGATACGCAGGCGTGCTGAAGTTTTATAAAGGCAGCTTCCATCCGTGGAAGTTGCCAGTGGCACAGTGAAAGTTCTCAGGCGTGATTCAGAAACTTGCTGAGGAACTGTTGAGTGCGCTGTTCTTTCGGATTGGCAAACAATGCCTTGGCTTCACCCTGCTCGACGATCACGCCTTTGTCGAAAAACACCACGCGGTTGGCCACGTCGCGAGCAAAGCCCATTTCGTGGGTGACGATCACCATGGTGCGTTTCTCTTCGGCCAGACCACGAATGGTCGCCAGCACTTCGCCGACCAGTTCCGGGTCGAGAGCCGAAGTCGGCTCGTCGAACAGGATCACTTCCGGCTCCATCGCCAGCGCCCGGGCAATCGCCACGCGCTGTTGCTGGCCACCAGAGAGACGACGCGGATAGGCGTCTTCTTTTCCCGCGAGGCCAACCTTGGCCATCAGCTTTTTACCCAGGGCAACGGCCTCGTCGCGCGGCATCTTCTTGACCACGATCGGGCCTTCGATGACGTTTTCCAAAGCGGTGCGATGGGGAAACAGGTTGAAGTTCTGGAACACGAAGCCGACGTGCTGGCGCAGGTTGCGCACCAGCGCTTGCTGCTGGTTCAGCGGGCGGCTGGTATCGATTTCGATATCGCCGACCTTGATCCGGCCGCTGGTGGGTTGTT
Source organism: Pseudomonas sp. AIG (assembly GCF_977020205.1). NCBI lineage: Bacteria > Pseudomonadati > Pseudomonadota > Gammaproteobacteria > Pseudomonadales > Pseudomonadaceae > Pseudomonas > Pseudomonas sp. AIG. The sequence goes on from NZ_CDROCK010000013.1 coordinate 125,159, forward strand.
CAAGAAAGTTCAGGCAGCGCAGGAACGTGGTTTTACCCGAACCGCTGGGGCCGATGATTGCCACAACCTCGCCTTCTTTCACCTCAAGATCGATGCCCTTGAGCACCTCTTGACCCTTGAACTGCTTTGTCAGTTTTTCCACGACAATCATGGGGTCAGGACTCCTGGTCGTGCCGATTGACCCGCTCTTCCAACTTGTTCTGGAAGTGCGAAAGCACCGTGGCCAGAATCCAGTAGATCAGCGCGGCGGCAAGATACATGGTGAAGACTTCGAAAGTCCGGGCGGTAATCAACTGGGCCTGACGGAACAGCTCCGGCACCTGAATGGTGGCGGCGAGTGCCGTGTCCTTGACCAGCGAAATGAAGCTGTTGCCCAGTGGCGGCAACGCCGTGCGCATCGCTTGCGGCAGGATGGCCCGGCGCAGGGTTTGCGCACGGGTCATGCCGATACTCGCAGCCGCTTCCCATTGACCACGCTCGATCGAACCGATCGCTGCGCGGAGGATTTCACAGGCGTAAGCGGCCATGTTCAGCGAGAAGCCGATCAGCGCCGCTGGCAGCGGATCCAGTTCGATACCCAGTTGCGGGAAGCCGTAATAGATCACGAACAGTTGCACCAGCAACGGCGTGCCGCGAAAGAACGACACGTAGACGCGCGCCAGCCAGCTCAATGATTTGAAGCGCGACAGGCGCATCAACGCCAGGCCGAAGCCGAGCAGCAGGCCGAAGAACATCCCGCCGAGGCTGAGGACTACCGTGTAGTACGCGCCCTTGAGCAGAAAGGGCGCGGAGTCCAGCAACAGCGCCGTTGTCTCGGCGATTTGCTGGCTCAACTGCGGGAAGTGCGCTTCGAATTGAAATCCAACTTCCATTATTTAGTGACGTCTGCGTTGAAGTACTTCTCGGACAGCTTCTTCAAAGTGCCGTCTGCACGCAGTTCGTCGATGGCCTTGTTCACCGCAGCCAGCAGTTCCGGCTCGCCTTTACGCAGGGCAACACCGGCTTCCTGACGGGAGAAGGCTTCACCGGCGGCCACGGTTTTCGGGGCTTTCTTGGCGTATTCAAGCGCGGCCAGACGGTCGATCAGGATAGCGTCGGTGCGACCATTGTTCAGGTCGGCGAACTTGGTCGGATCATCGTCGTAGGTGCGTACGTCAGCGCCCGGCACGTTGGCGCGGACCCATTGTTCGTAGTTGGTGCCCAGGCCGACACCGACTTTTTTGCCGGACAGGTCGTTGGCGGTCTTGATGTTCAGCGCCGCCTCTTTGCTCTTCAGCACCAGCGCCTGAATGCCGGAAACGGTGTACGGCTCGGAGAAGTCATACTTCTTCTTGCGCTCTTCGGAGATGGTTACCTGGTTGACCACGACGTCCAGACGCTTGGATTCCAGCGCGGCGAGGATGCCATCCCACTTGGTTGGCTGAATCTTGGCTTTGACACCGAGCTTTTGCGCCAGCGCTTCGGAGAGCTCGACTTCGAAACCCGACAGCTTGCCGTCGGCATCAACGAAGCTGAACGGTGGGTAAGTGCCTTCCAGGCCGACGTTGATAACGCCTTTGTCCTTGATCTGTTGCAGCTGCTCACCGGCGACTGCCTGGCCGATCAGACCGGCGCTCAGCGCCAGGCCCAGCGAACCCACCAGCAGATTGCGACGTAGTGCGGAAAAATTCATGACGAGCCCCTGTGTTTTCTTATGGAAGACGCTTAAGGAAAGTTGGCGAATTTATGATTTCGACGACAGCGCTATCCTGCCTTAAAGCAGCTTATGCGTCTCTCGTGAAATTCGCCTGCGGCGAGACTATAAGATGTCTTCGTTAGACTTGAAAATACTTAATATTTGAAATGTTATTCTTTATTGGAATATGTGTTGTCTGTGGAAAAAGATCGCAGCCTTCGGCAGCTCCTACATGTGATCACTTGTAGGAGCTGCCGAAGGCTGCGATCTTTTGATCTTCTGTTACAGGAAATCCTTGTAGGCGAACAACGCTGGCGCCCCACCGGTGTGCAGGAAGATGATCGGGCCTTCATCAAAACGCTGACGACCAATCCCATCAAGCAAACCCGCCATCGCCTTGCCGGTATAAACCGGATCGAGCAACACCGCTTCCTGACTCGCCAGCAGCTTCACCGCCGCCAATGTCCCGGCATTCGGCTCGCCATAACGTGGACCAAAATATTCGTCCCACAACTCGACCTTGAAACTGGTCGGCAGTTCGACGCCGAGCAGCTCCGCGGTGCGTTCCGCCAGGGCCTGCACCTTCGGCCGTTGATCTTCTTCACTGCGCGAAACCGTCACGCCGATCACCGGCAATTGCGGCAGCACTTCGCTCAACGCCAAGGCCAGACCACTGTGAGTGCCGGCACTGCCAGAGGCTAAAACCACAGCGGCGAAATCCAGACCGGTGTCCTTGATCTGCTCAGCCAGTTCCAGACCGGCGCGCACGTAGCCCAGCGCACCAAGCGCATTCGAGCCGCCGATCGGCACCAGATACGGCTTCTTGCCGTTGCTGCGCAAACGCACGGCGAGGGCAGCGAGTTGTTCGTCGGCGTTGTCGAGGTTGTCGACCAGCTCGACCTTGGCGTCGAACAGATCCAGCAGCAGGCGATTGCCATTGCCGGTGTAGTTGCTGTCGTCGGTGCCCAGCGGATTTTCCAGCAGCGCCACGCAGCCGAGACCGAGTTTGGCGGCCAGCGCTGCGGTTTGACGAACGTGGTTCGATTGCAGCGCACCGGCGGTGATCAGCGTATCGGCGCCTTGTGCCAAGGCGTCGGCGGCGAGGTATTCGAGCTTGCGCAATTTGTTGCCGCCCATGGCCAGCGGCGTCAGGTCATCGCGCTTGATGTACACCTCGCGGCCGAGCCAGGTGGACAGCCGTTCGAGTTTTTCCAGCGGCGTCGGGTGGTTGAGCAGGTCGAGGCGGGCAAAGCGGTCCAGCTGTTGTTTAATCATGAGTCCGTACTGGCGGAGGAAGATGAAAGGATTATAGGCACGCGATTTTGCAGGGGCAACCGCCAATCGCTTATAGCTAAATCGACTGAGCCCAGCACTATCGGTTCTTAATTCGCTCTCGTGACCTTGCCGTAAAGTAGTCGCCGTTGACGCGGCCAGACAGTCCGGCCGCCCCTGAGGAGTCTTTACCGTGAGCGAGCGTTCCAGCCATTGGCAATTGCAGACCATCGTCAGTCAACTGCGCAGCGCGCGGGATCAATGGCGGGCACAGAACGGCCGGGCATCCGGCGAGCAGGGTGGTCGCGAGTTGCCGTCGCGGGCGGCGATGGCGGAAATTCTTGAAGCGCTGTGTGGTGCGCTATTCCCGATGCGGTTGGGCCCGGTGGATCTGCGTGAAGAAAGTGAAGATTTCTACGTCGGCCACACCCTCGATGTCGCCCTGAATGCCTTGTTGGCACAAACCCGCCTGGAGCTGCGCTACGTCGCCCGCCACAGCGCGCAGGCCGACACTGAAGTCGAGGCCCGCGCGATTCAGATCGTCCAGGATTTCGCCCTGGCCTTGCCGGGCCTGCGCTCGCTGCTCGACACCGATGTGCTGGCGGCCTATCACGGAGACCCGGCGGCGCGCAGCGTTGATGAAGTGCTGCTCTGCTACCCGGGGATTCTGGCGGTGATTCACCATCGTCTGGCGCACCATTTGTATCGCGCCGGATTGCCGCTGCTGGCGCGCATCAGTGCGGAAATCGCCCATTCGGCGACGGGCATCGATATCCATCCGGGGGCGCAGATCGGCCGTAGCTTCTTTATCGATCACGGCACGGGTGTGGTGATTGGTGAGACGGCGATCATTGGTGAGCGCGTGCGGATTTATCAGGCGGTGACGTTGGGCGCGAAGCGCTTCCCGGCGGATGAGGACGGACAATTGCAGAAGGGTCATCCGCGCCATCCGATCGTTGAGGATGATGTGGTGATTTATGCCGGAGCGACGATTCTCGGGCGGATCACCATCGGCAAGGGCTCGACCATTGGCGGCAATGTGTGGCTGACGAGGAGTGTGCCGGCGGGGTGCAATTTGACTCAGGCGAATCTGCAGCATGATGACGGGACGCAGAAGTAGGCCTCTGAATTTGCTTCGCGGCTGCTGACCTCTTCGCGAGCAAGCTCGCTCCCACACTGGAATGCATTTCAAATGTGGGAGTGAGCTTGCTCGCGAATGGTTTTCAGGCAAATCGAGATAATGGCCTTCAGCCAATTCTCCAGTGAACGAATCCCCTCAAACCCGCGTCATACCCCTCCTTGGGCTACTGTAGGAAAACTACCGTCGAGCCCTGCGATTAGTCCTTACCACCCCATCCATGTTTAACTTGAACGTTCATTCAAGTTAAACCGGTGGTTCGCTGCCCGCTCACAACAGGAGGCTTGCCTTTGCTGAGTCCGATCATTTCAGCCACGTTTCAACCCCTCGAGGTGCACGTTTCATGAGTGCATCGTCCACCCCCGCCAGCGGTCTGGTACGCATGAATCCGCCGGTGTTCTACTTCGCCGCGACGGTCATTCTGCTGTTTGGTCTCGTTGTCATCGCCATGCCTGAACAGGCCGGCGCCTGGCTGCTGGAAGCGCAAAACTGGGCGGCCAACACGGTCGGCTGGTACTACATGCTCGCGATGACCCTGTATCTGGTCTTCGTGGTGGTCACCGCCTTATCCGGCTACGGCAAGATAAAACTCGGTGCCGACCACGACGAGCCCGAATTCAGTTACCTGTCCTGGGCCGGCATGCTGTTCGCCGCCGGGATCAGCATCACGCTGTTCTTCTTCTGCGTCTCTGAGCCGCTGACCCACATGCTCCAGCCGCCGCAAGGCGAGGCGGGCACGGCGGATGCGGCGCGCCAGGCGATGCAGATCCTGTTTCTGCATTGGGGCCTGCATGGC